>JAKSRU010000076.1 GCA_024403475.1 Lachnospiraceae bacterium
ACTTCTCATTGACATATAGAACTGAAGAATCATTCGGGTCATACTCATACTCTTCAGGTGCATCCGCAAATACAGAAAGAATCGTATCATCCGAATCATCTAAACGGATCATAAAATTAGTATCGTTTTCAGATAACCATACAGAGATGATGCCATCATGAAATTCATTACGATACTCCTTGGAACTCGGCAAAATGCTGTATGAATCAAAATCCCTATATACAGCTATGTCCACACGTACCTCACCGGTAAATGCAAACTCGCAAAAGCGTCTGTCAAAATCCGGCTTAAAGCATCGGTTCGACATCTGTTCCCCGTTAGCATTACGGTTATATACATACAATTTCTCAGCCCTGTCACCCTGATAAACAGTCACCCCATAATCATAGCACTTGGGGATTCTGGAATCATACTCCGGATATATGGTCAAGGAACTCGTTTCTTCCTCTGCATGCGCTGTAAACGGAAAAATTCCCCATAACAAAATGACTAATACAAATGTTATAAATCTCCCCTTCATAAGTCTTCCCCCATATCTTTATCAGTATTCGAAATATATTTCCCCGAAACTAATTCCGTCCCCGATTTTCATAATCATAATCATCATTTTGCACTTACTATTTTACTTTATAATCACAGCCATAACAATGCAAATATCGCGTACTTTTTTAACACTGTCACACTGCACGGCGCATCGGTTTGACTAAAAAAAATCTCAATGATATACTGATTTAGCATTATTTTTTAAGGAAATTATTATAAGAATTACACCCAAGAATAATTAAGAGGTATCTGATGGAAAACGAGACTATCTACTGGCATTTACCCGGAATCTGCTATTTCGGATTGATAAATCATGTTTTATTTGACACAATGAAAAAGTTTCCCGACAAGTTTAATGAAGGATACAAAATAGGCTCTGTATACGGAACCTTCCCCGGCGCAATTTGGAATGGCGGACGCAGCATCATCGACGGACATTCAAGTGAGGCGGAAGTAGCCAACATCATCAAATCCTACAATGTATTCGGCATTCCTGTCAGATTTACCTGGACTAATGTACTTCTCGAGGAGAAGCATACCTCAGATGAATACTGCAATATGATTATGCGTGTCGGCAACAACGGTATGAACCAGGTACTCGTATACAGTGACGACCTCGAGGATTATATTCGTAAGACCTATCCTGATTACAAGGTATTGTCTTCCACCACCAAGCGTATTTTAAGCGTTGACCGACTCATGGAAGAAATGAAAAAAGACTATTATCTTGTCGTACTTGATTATGATTTTAACCACGATGAGAAGGTTATTGAAAAGCTGACTCCCTATGCAGACAGAATAGAAATTCTTACCAACGAAACCTGCCAGCCGCACTGTCCTCAGCGCTCTAATCACTACAAGGAAATTTCCAAGTGCATGCTCGGCGAGTCAGATATCAACAAATTGCAGAGCTTCTGTATAGACCGTACTCCCAATGCAAGAAGCTTCAAATCATGTATGAAGCGTCCTGCATTCATGTCTACCTCTGATATCGAAGCCTACTCAAAGAAGGGCTTCAAGAACTTCAAGATTGTAGGTCGCGGTCTTGGTCAGGAATTCTACATAGATTCATTGATTTACTATCTTGTTAAGCCTGAACACAGAGATTTCATCCGCGGCTACTTTACGAATATTTTGACAATGATCAGAAGCAAACAGCCCAAGAGATAAATAATTATCAGATAATTATTTATCCTTGCCACGCTTACTCAGGCAGCTTACTACCATTCCGGTCAGTGCAAACAATGCTATAGCATTGGGTATAACCATCAGGTTGTTAAATAAATCCGTAAGCTCCCACACCAGGTCGTTAGACATCAGTGTTCCGAGGAAAATGAATACCAAGGATATCAAAGTATAGATAAATACGCTCACTTTAGCGTTCTTAATTCCAAATAAGTAGATTGCATTAATTTTTCCAAACATATTCCAGCTTAGTACTGTTGAAAATGCAAAGAACAGCAGACAGATTGCAACAAATATTGCACCAAACTTTTCTCCGAAGACGGTGCCGAAGGCAGTCTGTACGAGATTGGTCTTTCCGATATTTTCGGTGATATCTCCGAAATATCCTCCTGCGAGAATTCCATCCTCTGTATAGAGAGTAGATATTACTACCAAAGCATTAACAGTAAGCACTACGAAGGTATCAATGAATACACCAATCATTGCAGCTATACCCTGTTCGTGAGGATCCTTAACATTAGCCTGCGCATGTGCATGAGGTGTAGAGCCCATACCTGCTTCGTTAGAGAACAAGCCTCTTTTAGCTCCCTGGCTGACTGCAAGCTTGATTGCTACGCCAAAGCCTCCGCCGAGGATGGCCTGGGGCTGGAACGCATACTTAAAAATCATGGCAAAGGTTGCCGGAATATATTTAATTCTGACTATCAGCACTACCAATGCTCCAATGAGGAACAATCCCGCCATAATGGGAACTATTTTCTCAGTAACGGAAGCAAGTCTCTTGACTCCTCCCATAAAAATAATTCCACAAATAATCGCAAGAATAATTCCAATAATCCATCCGGGTACATTAAACGCAGTATTAAATGTAGAACCAATGGCATTTGACTGTACCATACAGCCCATAAATCCAAGTGCCAAAATAATGGCAACTGCAAAAAATCCGGCCAGGAATTTACCAAAACCGCCCTTAAAGGCCTCGGTGATATAGTATACAGGACCTCCGTGGATTTCCCCGTGCTCATCACGTTTTCTGGTCTTGATTGCCAGGGTAGCCTCAGCATAGACGGTAGCCATTCCGAAGAATGCAATTACCCACATCCAGAATATTGCTCCGGGTCCTCCGGTAAGTATGGCTCCTGATGCACCTACAATGTTACCGGTTCCGACCTGTGCAGCAATTGCTGTTGAAAGAGCCTGAAATGAAGTCATACCACCTTCATGATTTTTGCCCTTAAGAGACAGGCTTCCGAACACCTTCTTCATGCCTGCTCCAAAATAACGAACCTGAACAAATTTAGTACGGATTGTAAACCACAGACCTACTGCAATCAGCAAGAATACAAGAATATAATTAGAAAGATACTGATTTATATTACATACAACATTATAGATTCCACTCTGAATTGCTTCTAACATTCTCCCTCCAAAAACAAACCCCTTAGTTTATTACAATTACTTACCTACTACAGCAAAAAACGCATCCAGGGTTGCCTTTGCATTTTCCACATATGCACCTTCACCCATGTGACCGATTCTCAAAAGCTTATCACCAAAAATACCAAAGCTTCCTGCAATCATAATTCCATATTCATCACGCATCCTTTTGAGGATGTCTCCTGCTGTATGTCCTTCCGGAACGCAAAAGGCTGTAACAGTATTTGAATATCCGTTCTTACCGTAAAGCTTAATTCCATTCTCAACCAAACGATTTCTGGTATATTCCGCAACCATAGCATGACGTTCAAAGCACTCGGTATCTTCCACAAAATTATCAAGTGCTGTACGGAAGCCATAAATATCACTGATAGGCATAGTATAAGGGAACCACTTATCCTCATAATATGTCTTGAAAGCACGAATATTGGCATAGAAGGAAGCGATAGGAGTCTTTCTCTCATCCATTGCCTTCTTGGCCTGTTCGCTCACGACAACAAAGGTCAATCCGGGAGGTGCGGATAGTGCCTTCTGCGAACCGCCACACACAATATCAAACTGTCCTCTGTCAATATCAAGAGGCTCTCCAAACATTGCCGATACCGAATCAACCACTGTCATAATTCCATACTCATGAAGAACGATGCTCAGCTCTTCCACAGGATTGAGCATACCGCTCGGAGTATCGCAATGAACCAAAGTTGCATACTTAAAATCATGATTGTCTGACAAAAATGCTCTGAGTCCCTCTACATCAATAGCCTCCTCATATGAGGTAGTATAAAGAGTGGGGATGCCTCCGTACATCGTAACAAAATCTGCAAAGCCTGCGCCATACAATCCGTTATCCAGAACCAGTACCTTGTCTCCGGGCTCGGTAAGTGATGCACATGCGGCTTCAAGTCCGAGTATGCCTTCACCGTCCATAATCAGGCTCTCATTTTTAGTATGCAGGCACTTGCTCAGGATTTCACAGGTTTCTTTATAAAATTCTACAAACTCTACATCAATATCCGGGTTTGTGCACTCAAGACTTCTTGCAAGTCTTACATTTTCCCTTACCATAGTAGGGCCGGGCGTCATAATTTTATATTTAAGCTCAGGGATACTGCTCATATCAAATCTCCAAAATTCCAAAAGTTCTTATTGCTTATTGATTATTTTTAAGTATATAAATACTGTCTGATCATCCTCCGCATAATCGTTTGCAGGAATCATCTCAATAATAAACGTATTGTACTCTTCGCCAATCTTCTTGCGGTAAAGCACATATGCAGAAGCTTTATCATCCTTAAAATGCTTACTGATATACTCGAGTGAGGTCTTCTTTCGGAATTCATCCAGATCCTCCGGATGAACCAGTCCGTTAGCGGTCACTGAACTGAACCAATCCGAAATCTTATCGGAGTTCATATTCAAGTTTTCCTTTGCGTTGTCACCGACACTGATTACCTCATACACATCTCTTGTAATATCCGCCTTGAGAATCATTTCATACAATGCGCACAGAGCAACATGCGCGTCCTTCTGTCCGCGTCTGTCAACGCCCTTCTTCTGGTAATATCTGCGCTTTTCTTCATACATGCGTTCATCCGCAAGTACAGCCAACTGATGAAGTGTTTTATCAGCTGCTTCCGTCTGTGATACATAACCGCATGAAAGATTCATGCGCATATCCCTCTTACCGCGCCACTTTTCGGTAACCTCCGCAAGATCAGCCTTAATTGTCTCAAGCTGCTCATCATCAGCATGAATAAGTGCTACAAACTCATCGCCGCCGGTTCTGTATAATCTTCCGTACGCACCGATAGCCTGTCTCATACATTCGCCGGCACCGACAATAAGCTCATCTCCGGCGTCGTGTCCGAGTGTATCGTTAACATTCTTTAGTCCGTTTACGTCTATTGATACATATGCAAGACCTTCTCTGTTCTTTCCTTTATCAAGAGAAGCCGCATCATCCTCGTATGCGTGTCTGTTATAAAGACCTGTCAATTCGTCAGTATTAGATCTGCGAATCCACTTTTCAACATTTTTCTTTTCTTCATCGATATTACGAACAGCAAAGATTACTCTGCTGATGGGCTCGTCTATAGCATCTCCTATACGGATATACTGTGCTCTGAACCAGCCATCCCTTTTATGGCAAAACTCAGCTGTTACAACCTTCTCATTTGCCATTCTTTCACCTAAGGTAGAAAGGTCTGTGTATTCCCAGAATTTCTCCTTGTGTACATCATCCAACCCATCATAAAGCTTCTTGCTGATACTTGAATGAGGATTTGCCTTCATATCAATAATTTCATTCTCATCATCCTGCTGGTCAAATCTTCTTACAGTATGATTAATCATATCCGCATAGTAAACATATGTGTAAATGCCCGCCATGGATTCCAGCACTTCATACTGACGGTTCACCTGCTCGGAAAGCTGTTCCTTTTGCTTTTTAACTCTGTTAATCAGATTGTTCTGAAGCATTACATAAACGAATATATTAGCTATCGCTACGCCTACATAAGTAGTGCCTATAACAAACACTGCCTCAATCAGTGCCCCGGCAATCATGATAACAACATATCCGACTATTGCCACGACATCTCGTTTACCTATAATCTTCACATGTGCAATTAAATAACCGGTCATAACCAGCAGAGTCAGCACAGGAATAATTGTAATGATGTCATATAACGCTCCGGTCTGATAGTGACCGTCGACATATTCAAATGCCTGCTTGGTGATACCTAATATTAAGGTTATCAGGAAGGAAAGAACATTCAATATTACACAAATTCTGCCGAATCTGAAGGAATTCTTCAGACCATGCATTTCATTCATATAGCTGCACAGATAAAGGATGTATATTGCTGCAAGCACAGAACCCATGCACAACGACAATAATGTAAATGCAAAAGTCATATCTCCGAAGGCCAGGTTACCGTCCAGTGCCCAGTTCATAAAATCCATGAAAAGAGCCCACATATTTGCCAGCATCATCACCTGAAACAGCTTACCTGTACGAGTGGATTCTATCTTTTCATATGCCTGACTTATAATCATCATTAATATAACCATGATGCTTATTACATCCAGACACACACTACCCAATGCACCGAGTGAATTGATATCAGGCTCGTATACAAACAGCATAACGGCGCCGACACCGGTTGCAACTATAGCGCAATAAAGTAGGATTAATATATTCTCGGATTTTTTTAACCACTTAAACATTTTATTCGTTTTTTCCATATCTTTTTCCTTTAAGAAAACAACGGAATTTAATGCAAACTAATGATTTATTATATCATAAATACCGACCAAAATTATAATATTTTCATTAAGATTCTGTTTCTGCTATTCCTATATTCGGTAGGTGTCATTCCCTCTCTTTTTTTGAAGCATCTCATAAAGCAGGTATCACTTTCATATCCGCACAGGTTAGCAATCTCCCGCACCGACATTTCACTGTTTATCAAAAATTCCCTGCCGCTCTTCATTCTTGCATTAAGCAAGTCCTCATAACAACTGACCCCAAAGTAATCACTGTATAAAGCCTGAAAATAAGACAGGCTAAGGTTAACGGCACCTGCCAACTCACTTATACTGCGAAATTTTCCCGGTGTACTGTACATTTCAGAGCGCAACGCTGTCAGCTCTTCAAGATGTTTGTTTTCTCTTCTGTCGGATTTTTGTTCACATTGGTTTTCAGCCATCTTGCGTATAATCAACTGAAGCAACAGGCTCTCATTCTCCTGATGATAATCCTCATCGGATATCTGCTCTCGGCTCAAAAGTCTAAGTAAATTTTCTATCTCCTCCGTATTCTGAAGATAGCCCGGTGTATCGGTCCACAGACCTATTTCATCCATCATCTCTTCGTCTCCTTCGAAATGAATATAATGATTGGCATATGTTTTCCCGGCTGCTCCGTATTTTTGTTCCGACCCCTTCCTGTACACCATAAAGCTGCCCGGTCCTACTGCTGTTTGCACCTCTCCCTTCCAGACTATTGCATCCGTCAAAAAAATCAGCAGCAGATTATCTCCGAACCCGACAGGTCGTTCAATCATAAATGAATCCTCATGCCTGACACTTATACCCATAAAATTAAGCTTCACACCTTTTCCTCCACACATAATCAGATGATTTGTCAGTATAAGAATACGATATGTTATTGTGCTTGTATAGTCCGATAATATAATGATTTATATAAGTTACCTATCAACAGCGAAATAATAAGGAGATATATTATGACATCAAAAAAGGTCACAATGTTAGTTAATGTCAACGACAAAATCGGTCACATAAATCCCGAGATCTACGGTCACTTCTCAGAGCATCTGGGCAGATGCATCTATGAAGGAATATATGTAGGTGAGAATTCTCCGATTCCTAATATAGAAGGAATGCGCACCGATATTATCGATGCCTTCAAGCAAATTAAGGTTCCGGTGCTCCGATGGCCCGGCGGATGCTTTGCAGATGAATATCACTGGAAGGATGGTATTGGTCCCAAAGAAAATCGCAAGTCCATCATCAACACCAACTGGGGAGGTGTTACCGAGAACAATTCCTTCGGCACTCACGAATTTCTCAAATTCTGTGAGCTTGTCGGATGTCAGCCCTATATTAACGGTAATGTCGGCAGCGGCACAGTTCAGGAAATGTCAGAATGGATTGAATATATTACCTCTGATGCAACCTCTCCAATGACCGAACTAAGACGCGTCAACGGTCAGGACAAAGCGTGGAAGCTTAAGTACCTCGGTGTCGGCAATGAGAGTTGGGGCTGCGGTGGATTTATGCGCCCCGAAAAATACGTGGATGAATACAGACAGTTCCAGTCATACTGCAAAAATCACTCCGGCAATACGTTGTACAAAATAGCTTGCGGTCCCAATGCTACCGATTATAATTGGACAGAAATAATTATGAAGAATATTGATCCGAACTTTGTTAACGGTATTGATTTCCATTACTATACCGTTCCGGAATGGAACAACAAAGGACAAGCAACCGTATTCAGCGATGAGGCTTACTATAAGGTACTCGAATCAGCCAACAATATCGATACTATCATCACGAGACATACTGAGATAATGAACCGCTATGATCCCGACAACAAGGTAGGTCTTGTAGTAGGCGAATGGGGATGCTGGTATGACGTCGAAGAAGGCACTAATCCCGGCTTCCTCTATCAGCAAAACACTATGCGTGATGCGATTGTAGCCGGTATGGAACTCAATACCTTCAACCGTCACAGTAAGCGTGTAGTGATGGCCAACCTTGCGCAGGCAGTTAATGTATTACAATCAGTAATTCTTACTGAGGGTGAGACCATGGTCAAGACTCCGACTTACCATGTATTTGACCTTTACAAGGAGCACCAGGATGCAGATGCTGTTTATTGCTATACCGACTTTGTTACCGAATACAATAATGTACCTTTCGTAACCTCTTCCGCTTCAGAGAAGAATGGCAGGCTTACCATTACCATGACCAATGCCTCACTGACAGAAGCCGCAGACATCGAATGCACTTTAGCCGGAATCCACTGCACAAATGTAAATGCATCAGTACTTACCGAAGAGGTTCATGCATACAACGATTTCGATACTCCCGAGCGAGTTACCATTAAATCATTGCCGGCAGAAATAGCTGATAATAAACTCAGCCTCACTCTTCCTCCCTGTTCTGTAGTATCAGTAGCTTTATCATAATATTTCACAATATGAAAGAATGAGAATGCCAATGAACAGTCAACAAACTTCGTCATCCCGGCCAATATGCAAGCGTTGTCTGCTCAGAGAAATGAGCGAAAACGACCTGACCAATATTGAAAAATACAAGTCTGCAATAACCGTAAGGGTTTCTGAAGCGATATACGAATCCCGCCTATCCGTCTGCAAGGACTGTGACATGTTGAATGCAGGCACCTGCAATGCCTGCGGCTGTTATGTCGAGCTTAGAGCCCTGGGTGAATTGGCTAAATGCCCTCATAAAAAATGGTAATTTTTTTAACAAACACTTACTTAATAATTTAGCATCCCTGAGAAGTCAGTTTTCTCTCGGGGGTGCATAATTTTTTGTTAATTATATTTAGATTTTTTTAATCATTTTGTGCGAAGAATATCATTATTTTTTAAATCATTTTTGGTATAATATTACAAGGTTATTTTAAAAGTAATCGCAATATATATATCAGAAGGAGAATATCTATATGAAGAAAAGAAGTAGTATAGCGGCAAAAGTTCTTGTACCCATGGCGGTACTTGTATTTGTTGCCATCGTCTCTAATGTAATTGCATCACAGTGTTTATCCTCTCTTAACAAATTCACCAAAACACTCTCTCAGCAGTATGTACCTCAGACTCAGGTAATGGGAGAGCTTCAGACAGACTTCCAGGCGCTGCAGAAAAATATGCTTCGCCAGCTTATGTGTACCTCTGCTGAAGAAGGTCAGGCAGTAGATAATACTCGTTTAGCACTTATTGAGCAGATTGATGCTCATATGAATGAATATCATGAAACCTTATCTATGCTTGACCCCGAAACATACGCTCTTGCCGAGGAAGGCTATCAGAACATTGCTAATAAGTATGCTGAATTGAATGCAGCTTATGAAGAAGTAATAGCACACCAGATGAATGGTGAAACCGCAATCTCAACAACCATTACCAAGGAAACCATTATTCCTATCGGTGATGAGCTCTGTGCAACACTTCAGACCGCATCAGATGCTTTGTCAGAAACAGTTGCCGGCATGGAAATTAAGCGTGCTAATATTTACGTAACCTCTGCTATCATCAATGCTGTTACCTTCGGATTAATTATCCTTGTTGCTATTTTGGTAACAGTAATCTGCATCATCCAGATTGTTCGTCCTATGAAGAGAGCAAGCAAGGAGCTTGATGATGTAATGATTACCCTCAAGAAGCAGGAGGGTGACCTTACCAAGAGACTTACCAAGACAACCTCTGATGAAATCGGAGTACTCGTAGACGGAATCAACGAATTCTTCACTACCCTTCAGGGTATCGTAAGCAATATCAAGAGCAACTCTTCTAACCTCGATAACGTTGTTAACGGAGTAAGCTCAAACATCAGCGAAGCTAATCAGAATGTTGATAGTATTTCAGCAACTATGGAAGAGCTCTCAGCAACTATGGAAGAAGTATCTGCAACTCTTATGAGTGTAAATGCAAATACCGGCACTGTTAACGAAGAGGTTGTTCTTATTTCAGA
Source organism: Lachnospiraceae bacterium (assembly GCA_024403475.1). Lineage (GTDB taxonomy): Bacteria > Bacillota > Clostridia > Lachnospirales > Lachnospiraceae > AC2028. The sequence continues at coordinate 10,408 of JAKSRU010000076.1, forward strand.
TAACTCAGCAGAGATTTCAGAGTATGCGAATGACATGAAGGTTCGTGCTCAGAATCTTGAATCTTCTGTTACCGAAACACGTAAGACCACTACCGAGATGGTTTCTCAGATTGCCAGTGAGCTCAAGGTTGCTATTGACGACAGCCGCAGTGTTGAGGAAATCGACGGTCTTACCAATGAGATTCTTTCAATCTCAAGCCAGACCAACCTCCTTGCACTCAATGCATCAATTGAGGCTGCAAGAGCCGGCGAGGCAGGACGCGGATTCTCAGTTGTTGCTGATGAAATCAGAAAGCTTGCAGACAACAGCCGTGAGACCGCTAACAACATTCAGATTATTAACACCAGAGTAATCGAAGCAGTTAGAATGCTTTCAAAGAATTCTCAGGAGCTCATCAATTATATCGAGCAGACCATCATGCAGGATTACGACAGCTTCGTAGCTGCCGGCCAGCAGTACAATACTGATGCAGTATACATCAGTGATTACATGGATCAGTTCGTAAGCAAGACTGCTAACCTCAAGGAAGTAATCAACGATGTAGTAACAGCTATTAACGACATCAATACTGCAGTTGAGGAGGGTGCTGAAGGTATCACCGTTGCTGCTACCGGAACCTCAGAACTCGCAATGGAGATTTCACAGGTTAACAATGAGATCGGTAC
>JAKSRU010000077.1 GCA_024403475.1 Lachnospiraceae bacterium
GGTATAAAGTGAATTCAGAGGAGAAATGAAAAATGGCACAGGATATGACAGATGTAATGAAAAAAGCAGAAACTCTCATTGAGGCACTGCCTTATATTCAGAGATTTAATCGTAAAATTATTGTTGTTAAGTACGGCGGAAGTGCAATGGTAGATCCCGAGCTTCAGAAGAATGTTATCAAGGACGTAACACTTCTTAAGCTTGTAGGCTTCAAGCCTATCATCGTACACGGCGGCGGTAAGGAAATCAGCCGTTGGGTCAGCAAGGTAGGTAAGGAAGCACAGTTTGTAAACGGACTTCGTGTTACCGATGAAGAGACTATGGAAATCGCAGAGATGGTACTTAACAGAGTAAACAAGAATCTGGTAACCATGGTACAGGAGCTCGGTGTTAAGGCTGTTGGTATCAGCGGTAAGGACGGCGGACTTCTCAAGGTTGACAAAAAGCTTTCAAACGGACAGGATATCGGTTTTGTAGGAGATATCAAGAATGTTGACAGCAAGATTCTTTATGATCTTCTCGACAATGATTTCCTTCCTATCATCGCTCCTATCGGACTTGATGATAAGTTCCAGACCTACAATATCAATGCGGATGATGCGGCTTGTGCTATCGCCAAGGCTGTAGGTGCAGATAAGCTCGTATTCCTTACAGATATTGAGGGACTTTATAGAGATATCAATGATAAGTCAACCTTCATTTCGAGAATTACTGCAACTGAGGCGGAGGAGCTTATCAGCAGCGGAATTATCGGAGGCGGAATGCTTCCCAAGCTTAACAACTGCACTTCAGCAATTCGCGCGGGTGTTAACAGAGTACATATCCTCGACGGAAGACTTCTTCACTGCCTGCTTCTTGAGATTTTCACCAAGGACGGTATCGGAACTGCTATTATTGCGGATGATGATAATCTTGCACTTGGTGTTGCAAGAGACGAGTTTTGCAATCACTAATAGATTTTTGAAGCCAAAATACATTTGCTTTTTATGATAAGAGGTTAGTTATGGGACAGTTAATGGAAAAATATATTGAGGACGCCGAGAAGGCGTTGCTTCACACCTATAATCGTTACCAGATTGTTCTTGATAAGGGCGAAGGCGTTTATCTTTACGATCTTGAAGGAAAAAAATATCTTGATTTCGTGGCAGGTATTGCAGTATTTGCACTCGGATACGGCAATCAGGAATACAATGATACTTTGAAGGGGCAGATTGATAAGCTTCTTCATACTTCAAATTATTACTACAATGTACCTGCCATTGAGGCTGCTAAGCGTATCAAGAAGCTTTCGGGAATGGATCGCGTATTCTTCACCAATTCAGGCGCAGAAGCTATAGAAGGTGCAATCAAGGCAGCTCGTAAGTATGCTTTCCTTAAGGATGGCACTACCGATCATGAGATTATTGCAATGAATCATTCCTTCCATGGTCGTACAATGGGTGCTCTTTCAGTGACCGGTAATGCTCATTATCGTGAGGCTTTTGAGCCCGGTATCGGCAATATTAAGTTCGCTGATTACAATGATTTTGATTCTGTTCTTGCATGTGTTACTGACAAGACTTGTGCAATCATTATGGAAACAGTACAGGGTGAAGGCGGACTCACTCCTGCAACAGAAGATTTCCTTAAGAAGGTACGTGCGCTTTGCGACGAGAAGGATATGCTTCTTATTCTTGACGAGATTCAGTGCGGTATGGGACGTACCGGTTATAACTTTGCATGGCAGAAATTCGGTGTTAAGCCTGATATTATGACCTCTGCTAAGGCACTCGGATGCGGCGTTCCTGTTGGTGCATTTATGATGAATGAAAAGGTTGGCCGGAATTCACTTGTTGCAGGTGATCACGGAACAACTTATGGTGGAAACCCTCTTGCATGCGCCGCTGTTAATAAGGTGCTTGAGATTTTTGAGCGCGATGATATTGCAGGTCATGTACAGGAGGTTGGTCCTTATCTTTGGGAAAAGCTTGATGAGCTTATGGCAAAGCATCCTCAGATTAAGGAGCATCGCGGTACAGGACTTATGCAGGGACTTGTATTTGAGGAGCCTGTTGCTCCTATAATCAATAAGGCACTTGAGAACGGATTGATTCTTATCAATGCGGGAGCAAATATTCTTCGTTTTGTTCCTCCGCTTGTTATCGAGAAGGCTGATGTGGATGCAATGGTCGCAATTCTTGATAAGTGTATTGATTGATATGGATATAATGTTTTATATCCTGCAAAAACCAATGGACTAAGGTATTAAAATGAATTTGCAAAAAAGAATTATAAGTGTAATATTAGTCCTTCTGCTGGCGGCCGGTATGGTTTTCGCCGGCAGAATGGATATGAAAGGCTCGGGTGGCGAGGACGAAGTAAGTGCATGGTATTCAAGAAGTGATACCATATATTTCTGGTACTCAGACCCCGAGCTTTCGGACTATATAAATAAAGCTGCAGTTGACTTCGGCGAGATGAATAATGTGCATGTATTTCCGATGCTCATCACTGTAGAAAACTACATCGAGACAGTTAATCAGGCATCAATTTACAATGACCAGATGCCCGATGCTTACCTGTTGGACACTTCTGAATTGGAGATGGCTACCTTGACAGGCCTTGCTACTGAAATTCAGGATGCAGCCGGAGTATGCACTGAGGCTAATTTTTCTCAGGCTGCGCTCAGTTCTGTTACATATGACAATAAATTAGTAGGATATCCTCTTTATTACAACACCAGTGCGCTTGTCTACAATAAGAATTATTTGGAGACATGGGCTAAGGAGAAGGCACTGGCTATTTTGCAGGAGGAGGCTGAGGATTATGTCCTTACCGATTATCTTGCAAATGTAAATGCTGAGCTGGAGGAGGCCAATGAGTCTGATTGGGTGGCTGAGCTTGATGAGAGTGAAATCGACCACTATGAGATTGACTCCGAGCTTGTACCCTATAGGGAGCTTTCAGATGATGAAAAGGAAGTGGTATTGGCCAACAAATATGAGGAGGTCTATGCTACCGCTTTACCCAATACATTGAATGAACTTCTTACCATTGCGAACTCCTTCAATGCTCCTGACGGTGCGGAGGGTGTTATGACATGGGATGTATCCGATATTTTCTATAATTTTTGGATGATTGGAGATGTCGTAGACCTTGGCGGTGAAAACGGAGATGATAAGAGTAAAATCTCGTTAAATAACGAGGGCTCGCGTATCTGCCTTAACTATTATCAGTATCTCAACGAGTTTTTCTACATCGAAGCAGATCAGGTTGATTATGAAGATGTTATTCAGGATTTTATAGATGGAAAGATGCTCTTTACAATTGCTTCGGCAGATGTAGTGGAAACTCTCGAAAAGGCCAAGGCAGACGGTAGAATGAGCTTTGAGTATGATTTTGCGATGATTCCCGATATTAATGAGGAAATAAGGAGTCGCAACATGTCTACCACTTCTGCAATAGTCATCAACGGTTATTCGGAAAAGAAGGAGCTTGCGAATGCTTTTGCAGCTTATCTTGTAAACGATTTTGCGGGAGAGCTCTACGGAAGATGCGGCAAGCCTTCTGCTAACATCCATGCCAACGCCGAATATGCGGGATTGACAGTATTTGATGCAGAATATGCTGAGAGTGTACCGCTTCCTAAGATTATAGAGCTTGAGAATATCTGGATGGAACTGGAGGCACTCTTCTCGAGAATCTGGAGTGGCGAGGATGTTGAAGAAGAGGCTGAAAATTTAGATCAGACAGTTAATCTTTTCTTCTTGTAATGAAGTGATTCTTACGATATTATTTTAATCAGCAGCAGTACTCCCTCTTTATTTATTAAGGAGGGAATATGAAAAATAAATATATAAAAAAGTATTCTGATAAAGCGTTTTTAAGGCCTAAAATAGCACTTGTTATTTTACTGATTTTGCTTGTAAATACGGCTTGTGCAGGCAATGCGACGACGATCACGGCAATCCCGGCTCAAGACGTGATGAGCGTTGATGGAGCAAGTGAGAACGGCACAGATTTATATGCAAAAGAAGAGCAAACCGATGAATATTGTTCACAGAGCAATACGCCGGATGATTATTGCACACAAGACGATGCTTCGGAGAAGAATGCTGAGCGGGAGCTGATTTGCGTGTTTGTATGCGGAGCGGTGTGTAATCCGGGTGTTGTATATGTTGACAGCGGCAGCAGGGCAGAGCAGGCATTAGAGATGGCCGGCGGTTTTTCTGAAGGAGCGAACAGAGTTTATGTGAATCTGGCGGCGAAGGTAAGCGACGGACAAAGGCTTTACTTTCCATACTTAGATGAGACCTTAAACTTTTCTATGGAAGAGGAAATTGCGGGCTATGCGAATGATTCGGGCGAAAGTGATTCCGCTCCTTCGAATTCGTATCCGATTAATATCAATACTGCGGATGTGAGCAGCTTGTGCAGCATACCGGGTATCGGGGAGACCAGAGCAAACGCAATTATAGAATACAGAAATACATACGGCCCGTTTGATACAACGGAGGATATCAAGAATGTATCCGGCATCGGAGAGGCTTCCTATGCGAAGATGGCTCCTTATATTTGTGTCAAATAGAGGCGTTCCCTAAAAATAAACAGATGTAAGATGTGGAGATTAATATGCCCAAGAAGGTTTTGGTTGTAGATGATGAAAAGCTTATAGTAAAAGGAATTAAGTTCAGCCTTGAGCAGGATGATATGGCAGTTGACTGTGCATACGACGGCGAGGAAGCTATAGAGATGGCTAAGAATAATGATTATGACATTATTCTTTTGGATTTGATGCTCCCTAAGTTTAACGGATATGAGGTTTGCCAGCAGATTAGAGAATTTTCTAATGTGCCGATTATTATGCTTACTGCTAAGGGCGAGGATATGGACAAAATTCTCGGTCTTGAGTACGGCGCAGACGATTATATAACCAAACCCTTCAATATTCTTGAGGTTAAGGCAAGAATCAAGGCAATCTTCAGAAGAGTTGAGCCCAAGAAGAGTTCAAACAGTGACACCGGACGAAATGTACTTGCCAGCGGAAGAATCAGTCTGGATTGTGACGGACGTCGTGCATTTATCGGTGATGAAGAGATTGCACTTACCAGTAAGGAGTTTGAAGTACTCGAAATTCTTATGCGCAATCCCGATAGAGTTTATACCCGTGAGAATCTGATGAATCTCGTATGGGGTACAGATTATCCCGGAGATGTAAGAACTGTGGATGTACACATCAGAAGACTCCGTGAGAAGATTGAGAAGGATTCGGGAAATCCTCTTTATGTACACACAAAATGGGGCGTAGGCTACTACTTCCTCAACAAGGAAAATTAACGTGAAGGATAAATTACAAAAAATATGGGACGTGGTCCGCATGCGAAGTCTGCGGGCCCGTATTTTTTTAATATTGCTGTTGGTAGGATCTGTTCCGAGTATTATTATGGAGGCTTCCATAGTTAATACTTATGAGTCGGAAGCGGTCGAACTGCGTGCTCAGTCAGTACGCAACCAGCTTATGGTAATCGCGAACCACCTTGTGGCTAACGACTTTCTCTCTGATTACAATGCATACAGCCCCAACAAGAAGGAGTCTCATGAGATTATTGAGGCGGAGCTGGATATGCTGGCGAGTCTGTACGAGGGACGTGTTATGATCATCGAGCCCAATTTCAAGGTGGCACTCGATACCTATAGCATCAGTGAAGGTCGTACTATGATTTCGGATGAGGTTATTTCCTGCTTCAAGGGAGACAATACCTATCTGTATGATTCCGAGCATGGTTACATTGAGATGACTACACCTATAGTTGATACTACAGATGATGGTGACAGTACTATTCAGGGTGTAATGCTCACGAGTATTTCAAATTCTACTATTCAGTCAACTATAAAGGTTCTCAACAATATTGCCATAGCGATAGAGATATTAACCGTGATATTGGTTATTATATTTGCGTTCTTTATATCAGGCTTGCTCACTCAACCTTTCCAGAAGATAACTAATGAAATTGCGGAGGTTAGGGCAGGCTATAGTAACAAGCCGATTTCGGGTAAGGGCTACACTGAGACGGTTAAGATTGCGGATGCCTTCAATCAGGTGTTGGCGCGCATGAAGGCTTTGGATGATTCGCGAGAGGAATTCGTTGCAAATGTCTCTCATGAGCTTAAGACTCCTATGACCTCGATAAAGGTTTTGGCGGATTCTTTGATGGCTCAGCCTGATGTGCCGGCAGAGCTCTATCGTGAATTTATGGAGGATATCGCTTCGGAGGTTGACAGAGAGAATCGTATTATCACCGATTTGCTGGCTATGGTTAAGATGGATAGAACCAAAGCTGATATGAATATTACTACCGTAAATATTAATGAGCTTACCGAGATGATACTCAAAAGACTCAGACCGCTTGCTCGTAAAAAGGACATCGAGGTGGTCTTGAATGAGAGCCGTGAAATAATTGCGGATGTGGATGAGGTTAAGATCTCGCTGGTACTGAGTAATCTTGTAGAAAATGCTATTAAGTACAACAAAGAGCATGGCTGGGTACATGTGACTCTCGACGCGGACCATCAATTTTTTACAGTATCGGTGGAGGATTCGGGTATAGGAATTCCGGAAGATTCATTACCGCATATTTACGAGAGATTTTACCGTGTTGATAAATCACATTCTCGTGAAATCGGAGGAACAGGATTGGGGCTTGCAATCACCAGAAATGCAATCCTTCTTCATCGCGGTTCCGTGACGGTAACCAGTGAGCCCGGGGTTGGTTCTAATTTCACGATTAAGATTCCGCTCACCTATGTGAGAAATGCAGTGGCAGATAAGTAGCGTGAGAAGAGTATTAATGGAGAATACATGAGAATATTTTGTTTTTTGAAAAAACTGAATAATCCACCGGTAAAAGTATCTTCACTCGGCGCGGGATTTATGGCAGCCTTGCTGGCAACAGTGCTTCTGATTGGTTCCTTGACGGGATGCGGGGCTAATGTGGAGGAAAGCGGTACACCTATTTACTATGTGAACATAGGAGAGACGGGAATTGAATCTCATTCCTTCGAGATAACAGGAGAGTCGACAGAGGAAATAATCAGTCAGATGCTGGTTTATCTTGCAAAAACTCCGGAAAAGCTTGAGTATAAAGCGCCTCTTTCAATGGGTATAACCATCAATTCAATCGAAATTAATGCGAATCGAGTAACAATAGATTTTGCTTCGGATTACAAGGAGCTGTCCACCACCAAGGAAGTATTGATTCGTGCTGCGATTGTTAAAACTATCGTGCAGATAAGTGCTGTGAGATATGTAGTATTTACAATTGACGGAGAGCCTCTTGTGGATGTTAAGGGACAGCCTGTGGGCTGGATGACCGCAGATACCTTTATTTATAATGACGGTAATGCTATCAATACCTATGATGAGGTTGTGATTAAGCTGTATTTTGCCAACGAGAGCGGAGACATGCTGATTGGTGCATATCGTGATAAATTCTATTCTACGAACGTTCCTCTTGAGCTTTTTGTGGTCGAGGAGCTGATTGCCGGTCCCAGCGGACAGGTGGTGGGCTTATATCCTACTATCAATTCCGAGACAAAGATTATAAGCGTGAGTACCAGCGATGGTGTGTGCTACGTCAATTTAGACTCTGCATTTTTGACACCGGTAAACAATGTGCCGATAGAGAATTCGGTATATTCGATTGTAAATTCGCTCACAGAGTTATCTACGGTCAAGAAGGTTCAGATATTGGTGAACGGAGAAATTCCAAGCACGTTCACTTCGTCATATGAGAGAAATACTGATATCACTACTGTATTGGAAAACATTGTGGACAGTGAGGAAATTAACTGATGAAGGCAAAAGACGCGCAGTATTCCTTTGAACAATTGAAGATGCAGATAAGGTCAGGAAGCCTTAAAAATATCGTCCTTTTGTATGGAGAGGAAAGATATCTGCGCAAGCAGTATGCGGATAAGATATTCGAGCTGTTCGGCGGTGAGAAGGACGGAATGAATACCCACTATTACGATGGCAAGAATGTGGTTATCGGTCAGATTATCGATCAGGCGGAAACCATGCCGCTTTTTGCGGATAAGCGCGTAATGGTGCTCAGAGATACGGGTTTATTTAAGTCCGGAGGAGATCAGCTGGCAGAGTATATGGATAGCCCATGCGAGACGGCTGTTTTTATATTCTGTGAAAGCGAGGTCGATGAGAGGAGCAAGCTGTATAAGGCAGTGGCGCAGAAGGGTACAGTGGCTCAAATTGATTATCAGACCAGAGAATCTTTGCAGGGTGTAATCGGTGCCTTTTTGAAAAAAGAAGGCAAAATGATCAGTGTGGTTACTGCCAATAAAATTTTGGATAAGACCGGAACTGATATGGCAATGCTTAGAAGCGAACTGGAAAAGCTGGTGACCTATTGCTTGGATAAGGATGTAATCACAGACGAGGATGTAGATACTATTTGCAGTGAAAATATTGAAGACAGAGTTTTTGATATGCTCGATGCAATTGCTGATAAAAATGCCGACAAGACAATGGAGCTGTATTATGATTTGCTGGCGTTAAAAGTACCTGCGATTAAAATGCTGTCACTGTTGGAAAAGCAATATAACCAGCTGCTGCAAATCAGACTGCTCAGAGATGATGGTGAGCAGAAGGATGCGATTGCGCAGAAGATGGGAATCAGGAGCTATTTTATCAACAAGTATATGTCGCAGGCATCGCGTTATACTGCGGCTGAATTAAAGAAAATACTAAACAGATGTGTTCAGACGGATGAGGATATTAAGACAGGACATATAACAGATGTCCTGGGCGTAGAGACACTGCTGATATCACTGCTGTAAACAGGCTGCCGAGTTTTTCGGCAGCTTTTTTAGTGGGCATTTCTTATGGATGAGCCTTGGAGCAATATTCGGATAGGACCAGGGAGGCCTTTTTGACGGTAATGATTACAGCACCTGAATCTATGGTGGAAAAGCATAAGCAGCCGTGATCGTTTAGTCGTTCCAGAGTTTCGATATGAGGATGCCCGTAAGAATTGTCAGCACCGGCAGAAATGAAGGCAAGAGTCGGGCGGGCCGAAGATAGGAACTGATCAGTGGTAGAATATTTAGAACCGTGATGGGCTACCTTGAGCATTGTTACGGGAGAAAACGGTAAAATTGCATCGGTGAGTAATCTTTCTCCGCCATCGCATACATCTCCACATAATAGAAGGCTTGCGGGTACGGAAGATGAAGTATTGCCTTCGGCGGATGGAAGTGTGCTTTCGGTAAATTCCAAAAGGATACACATGGAGGCGGAGTTGGTATCCTCGGCATAAAATTCTGAGGATGGATGGAGGCAGGTCAGATGAACAGAGCCGTAATCTTTTTCAAAGCCGGCACTGATTGTTTGAACCGGTGGATAAATGGACGGTTCGGTGCTTGCGATACTGTTGTGCGTATCGAAATTGTTGTAACCGCTATAGTTTACAAAATCGCAGCTACTCTCGAAATTAGTAAGGAAGAGCGAGTCTATTTTTAAATTCCACTTCTTTTGATTATTCAGCAGCTCCTTTATACCATTTATGTGGTCATTGTCTGCATGGGAGACATATATCGCAGAGATATGAGACAGACCGTAGTATTTCAGGGTGCTTTTTATCACATACTGCCCAACCTTGGCGCGACTGCTGGAACCGCCGTCAAACAGCAGAACGTCCCGACTGTCTGTATATACCAGGATGCAATCCCCCTGTCCTACATCCATGAAGATTACGCTATTGCGTGACAGACTGCAGTGATTGAAGGATAGGAGCAAGATTGTAAAAATTACAGCTGTTATGCAATTGAATTTCCATTTGTGCCTGAAAATACGGTTTATCAAAGCCTTTTTAGACGGATACAAAACTACTGCTAACCATAGGACATAATAAAGGATGAGCAGTATTGCAGACGGGCGCCCCGGGTTCCAATACGAATGCGGTATGGCTTCAAACAGTCGTGCTGATGCAGTATAAAAATTCAGAATAAAACTGCATATTTTTGAAGGGATATACAGAAACGGGAAAAAGACTGATAAATATCCGCAAATCATTAATACAGACATAAGAGGTATTACTGCAAGATTCAGCAGAGAGGAATAAAGCGGTATTTCATAAAAGAAATAAAGCTGAATGGGGAGTGTGGTGATGGTTAGAGATATTCCCGCAAGAAGGGAATCAGCGATGAGGGTTAACAGTTTGATAATGCGTTTTCTGAACCGATATAATCCTGTGTCCGGCCGGTATTTTACAAGCGGAGTAAAGGATGAAGTGATAATTTCTTTTAGAGACGGGTAGAGGCAACAGATTCCGAGGACAGAACCGAAGGAGAGTAAAAATCCGCAGGAGGTAAGCTGAGAAGGATTTATCAAAAGGATAATCGTGGCCACCAAAGTAAGCGAGGTGAGGGTATCCGTTGTACGCCCCAGAATTTGAGCGAGCACGCCGATTATGTAGATTCCGATGGCTCTTATGGCTGATATACTCATGCCTGTCATGATACCGAAGAGGATCAGAATCGTGCCGCTGACGACAGCTGATATTTTAATGGGACAGCGCAGCTTACGTAAGAGCTTGAAAAGTCCCAAGCCGATTATGCTGATATGGAGGCTTGATATAGAAAGGATATGGGATATTCCGACCTTTTGGTACAGCTCTTTGATGTTCGGGTCCAAGCCTGCTTTATCACCGAACAACATATCACTCATGATGGTTGCGTTTACGGCTGAATAGCTGCGATTGAGCACGTTAGTTCCGGCATTTCTTAGCTTGTTCAGCCCGTGCTTAATCGGGTTGATGTGCCCGGAAGTGATTTTTAATTTGAGCTTGGAGAGTGTGCCGTAGATATTTTGGGAGGAATAATAGTCGAAGGCATCAAATTCGCCGGGATTTGTTGCATGGGAATATGCTTTGAATTTGGCGGTTATTTCAACTGTATTGCCGATTGCAGGAGTGATATCACATTCGTTTGCGGAAAAGGTGAAGGTGAAATTTGAAGGAAGAAAGTGCGATTGGTGTTGGGATAAAACGGATTGATGTGCGATTTTTGAAGCAGGATCAG
>JAKSRU010000078.1 GCA_024403475.1 Lachnospiraceae bacterium
AAACTGCTATCACAAAATAAACTGCTATCACAGTTGCAATTATTTATCATATCAAAAATAATCCGTCTTTTACAGACATTTATTATTATCAATCATTCAAAAAAATCTCTCCGTCTAAAATTAATCATTCTTTCTAAAAGACAGACATTCTTTCTAAATACAAAAACGCCGCAGATAAACTGCGGCGTAATTTTAGTTAATATCAAATCATGCTGACTGCTGTATCATAGCTGAGCGGTTTGCCCCATACATAACCCTGTACGAAATCACACTTATGCTCCTTCAATACTGCCAGCTGCTCATCAGTCTCAACACCTTCGGAAATAACCTCACAGTCCATAATGTGTCCCATGTATATAACCGAATCGATGAAATCCTGATTCTGCTGACTGGTTTCGATATCGTCAATCAAAGACTTATCAATCTTGAGCAAATCAATAGGAAGTCTGAGGAGCTGTATCAGTGATGTATAGCCTGTTCCGAAATCATCAAGCGCAATCTTGACTCCAATATCCTTGAGCACTCTTATGTTTTCAACAGTATGCTCAGCCGATTCAGAGAATGAGTACTCTGTCAACTCAATTTCCAAATGATTAGCCGGGAAATCTGTCTCGTTGATAATAGACTTAACAGTCTCAGCAAATCCTGCTCTACCCATGCCCTTGGCGGATACATTGATAGAGAGAACTATATCGTTATCTGCATTCCTTATAATGCTGCCAAACTCCCACATGGCACGTCTGAGAACATAATTATCAATCTGATGAATAAGCTCGGTTCTTTCTGCAACTCCGATGAATTCACCGGGACTGATATTCTCACCATCCGGTCTGTCCATACGAATCAAGGTTTCAAAACCTCTGAGAGCCTTCTCTTCAAGCTTGTACTGAGGCTGATATACCAAGTAGAAATAATTATTCTCAAGGCATTCCTTTATTTTACGCTCAACCTCCTGCTGATGGGCGATACCGTTGGCAAGCTTACTGTCATAGAACGAAATCTCACCGGCACCGCGATGTCTTGCATCTACCATCGCAACATCCGCATGCTTGAGCAGTGTAGAAGCGTCGTTGGAATCCTTGGGGAAGCTGGCAACTCCGGCTGAACAGGTAAGGAAATAATTAACATTAATTCCATCCTTAGTCACAACAAGCTTTTCTCCGACAGCCTTCATTATCTTCTCTATGGCTTCTATCGGATTACCCTTATCTGTCAAAAGCAGCAGATACTCGGCACCATCGTTTTTGCACACAATTCCTCTGTCTCCGATAGACTCTGAAATTCTGTCAGCGACCTCCTTGAGTACCAAATCACCGTAGCGATGGCCAAGGTTCTCATTGATGGCTCTGAAATTATTAAGGATGAAATATACTACATGTCCGGACTGATGCTTTGCTGTTTTCCAAGCCAGCATCTGCTCGAAAGCTCGTCTGTTCGTAAGTCCGGTTACCAAATCCGTATTACTCTCGCGCTCTCGTTTTGCCAGCTGTCTCGAAATAAGGACAAGAACAAATATTGAAACGGCCGCATTAAATACACCCGGGATTGATCCGGTTGCACGCATTCGTATGCCGTTTACCATACCGATTCCTATCTGAAAGCCAAATACAAGCATTGCACCCACTAAACCGTAATTGTAATTAACCAATACGGCGAATATGGTTAGCAGGAAAATGCATGACTGAACAATTCCGCATAGAGAGTCACTTCTGATGACACTGTTACCCAGCGGAAGCGCTATTTGAAATCTGTTTATTAATACTGTAGATGACACTAAAACGGCGGACAGGGCAAAAATGATTATCAAAAAAACACTATCATATCTTTTGTTAATCTTATACAATCCAATTCTCCTTATAATGCAAAACAAAACAGTAGTATATATTTTACATATTTCGCTTTCGTTTTTAAATAATCATAAGCCCTAATATTAGTTAATTTTTTTGTGTATATTAAATATAGCCAAACAAAATACAAGCGTTTTTGCCAAGAATCATGTCTGTTTCACGCTCAGAAATACCGCTTCTCATTATTGCATCAATACTTTGGCGCTGTCCGGTCCAAGGACTGTCTGTGCCAAACAACACTTTATCCGCACCGATTTTTCTCACAATATTGCAAAATTGCTCATTCGACATCTTTTTTATATCAGTGTCATAAAAGAACGGATTTCCATCAGAAGATATTGTAAAGGAAGTATCTATATATATGTCCTTACACTCTCCAACTACCTCTTCAGCTTCATCCCAGTTTTTCCAGGAGCCCATATGTGCCAATATCATTTTTTCAGGCTTGAGTTCTCTTACCACATTAATCAAATGCGGTGCAGAAGCATAATCCGCATTCGGCATACTGATATCATAGCCGGCATGCACCATAATAATCAGCCCCAGTTCGCAAGCCTTATCTATAATTCTTTTGTATCTGATATCATCAAAATATGTCCTCTGAAATACAGGATGAAGCTTGATGCCTTTTACTCCGCCGGCCTTCAATTCCTGCAGATGACGCTCATAATCTGTATCTTCCGGATGAATTCCTCCAAAGCTGATAAGTCGTCCCTTGGTTACCTCCTCCACGGACAAAGCTATTCGATTTATATCCTCTGTCTGAGCCACCTTGGTGACAACAGGAAGAAGCACGCTCACATCCACCCCTGCTTTATCCATTGACTCAATAAGTCCCTCATTGGTTCCGTCGGTAAACGGTTTCAGGCCTTCGTTTACCGACAAGGTTTCCAGCGCCCGTTTTGCAATAGACGCCGGAAATGTATGAGTATGAAAATCAATAATCATTTTAGTCTCCAAATAAATCTATTTTTCACACTACTTATCCTCTGACTGCCTCGCCCAAGCTAAAGGAATACAGAATACGTTCAGTGACCTTTTTTCCTGTAAGACGCTCAATAGCCTCCTGATAATAATCCAGCTGCGCACGATATTTTTTAACCAGTTCATCGCCTGATTTAACGCTGTCAGTCTTGTAATCCAGAAGGATAATATTTCCGTCCTCCTCAAAGAAGACGTCGATAATACCCTGAATTATCACCCTTTCACTCTCGGGATACATCTCGTTAAGAAGCTTAGCACTTACACTCAGGACAAAGGGCTGCTCTCGTTTGAGCTTACCGCAGGCATTACTCTGCCACATTCTGTAGCAGGACTCGCTTCGCATAAAAGCAGTAAGCTTGGGCATTTTGACAAGTTTATTCCAGTTCTCGGTTATTCGATGCTCATTACACATTTCCTCAAGGAAGCTCTCGAGGCGTGCCTTAACCTCTGCCTCAGCTGCTTTGTTGCAAAACTCCTCATAGCTCTCAGGTCGTCCGCCGCATACATATCCGAGGACATAGTCATAATCCATGATTTCCATGATTCTATGGTAGCAATCACCAACCTCAGTTCCTGCCGGTGACTTATCTGCTCTCCTGAATTCCGGTTCGTACACAGCGCGTTCTCTGGTCTCAAAGAGATGAGCTGTAGCCTCATCTTCCGTAAGCATGGCTGCCATCTTCAAATCTGAAACCGTGGTTTTGGTATTGAGCTTTTCAAGATATTTGTACGGATACTCATATGAAAATCTGTCACAAATTTTCGCAACCGTAACTGCATCTGCTTTGCCTGCTGCCTGTTGTAATGCACTCCTTTTGGCATCAAGAGCTATCTGCTCGCTCACATCAGCTATCGTAATATCATCTGCATCCACCGTAAAAACATTAATGTTGCAATTTGCCAGCACCGGCATCACAAAGTCTAACGGACGTGATGACTTTATAAACTCACTGTAATCAATTCTGTCCACAGGATTTTCCAGCTTATCATTGAGAAGCGCTGTAGCATTTCTGATTTTGCCAACCATGATGAGTTTTTCCTTCGCTCTGGTCATCGCAACATAGAGTAGTCTCATCTCCTCTGCACGACTGTCCTCTCGAATCTTTTTGGCAATCAATTTATTTCTTAAAGTCTTGGACTTAACTCTGGTAACCAGGTCAACATATTCGCAGCCGATACCCAGTTCATTATTGTGCGTAAGGTGAGATTTTTGATCGGCATCCATAAATCCATGACCCATACCTGCAATAATCGTTACAGGAAATTCCAAGCCCTTACTCTTATGTATTGACATAAAGCGCACTACATCTGCATTCTCACCGAGCACATCTGCCTCGCCCGAATTATCCTCAGTATATTTTTCCAAGAGGTCAATGTATCTGACAAAATGATGCAATCCAAAATAACTGGTCTTCTCAAAGTCTGAAGCATAGGACAAAAGCTTTTCTACATTTGCCCGTCTTTTCTTTCCACCCGGAAGTGCCATTACATATTCTAAATATGAATGGTCATCAAAAATACGCTGAAGCAACTCTCTGATAGTCATATACATAGACATTTTTCTGTATTTGCTCAGCTTTTCAGCAAACTCCGGCATGCCTGCCTTTACCGCAGAATATAAGCCTTCTTCAGGATATGCTGCGCGCAGTTTAGCAATTTCTTCGCTGCTGTACCCGCCGAAAACAGAATGAAGCGTTCCAAAAAGCGGTATATCTCTGAGCGGGTTATTGATAGTTCTCAGAAGCTGCAGTACCTGCTGCACCTCCATAACGGAAAAATAACCCTTACCTTGGCTGATAGAAACAGGTATTCCCCGTCTTTCAAAGATTTTACCGATAGTGTCCGCCATTCCGCCGGGACTTCTGTGAAGCACCACAATATCACTGTATCTTAATGCTCTTAAGCTTTTTACTTCCTTGCCATCTACCTTGTCGACCTGAGTGACCTTTTGGGTGTTCATCAGTTCGGCAATCTTCATGGCAATTACAAGTGCCTCACTCTCATTCGCTGTGTAGTTCTCTTCTGTATTTTCCGCGATTTCCTCATTAAGCTTAGAATCCAGCAAAATCAATTCTGTATTAAAGTCATAATCTGCTCCGACCTCAGCCTCAGGATATTCAGCTCCCACATAGAGTCTGGCATCTGCATCATATTCAACTTTTCCTGTCTCTCGATGCATTATTCCGTCAAACACATCGTTTACAGACTCCAAGACCTCGGCACGGCTTCTGAAATTTTTAGAGAGATCTATTCTCTCACACCCTTCCGTACCGGGATAAGTATCATATTTTTCGAGGAACAAATCAGGTCTCGCCTGTCTGAAGCCGTATATGCTTTGCTTGACATCTCCGACCATAAATCTGTCGTGTTCACCATCTGCCTTGCGGGCAATAGCATCCAGGATAACATCCTGAATTAAATTACTGTCCTGATATTCATCTACCATTATTTCCTTGAAATGATTTCTGTATTCAATGGCAGTCGCTGTAGGTTCTCCGTCAACGGTGGTCAGAATCTCCAAAGCATAGTGCTCCATATCTCCGAAATCCACGACCTTGTTATCGCGCTTCATAGCCTGAAGACGCTCTCTAAATTCAATAGTAAGCTCCACAAGTGTACGGACCTGTGCTGCACAGGCATCGCATTGCATAGCCTTTCTTTCCAATGACGGATCAAAAAATTCCTCATAAAGCTTTTTAATATCACCTGTTATGTTAGTGCGCACCTTCTTTACATATTCACTTTTATCGGAATTTACGCTCTTGTCCTTATTCGGCGGAAGTTTTTGTTTAGTATTCAGGAAATCACTCAGGCGCTCGCCTATAGACTCTACAGAGTCCGCAACAGCTACAGCCTCAAGGCGCTTAAACTCATTCTCCAAGACTTCCGAATACATGTATGGTCCATCAGATTCTTGAGTTATGTTAACCACTTTTCTGTAATCGGAAACATAACCTCCAATAACTCCGCACAGATATCTGTACATAAATGCTCCCAATGGCGAATCCTTAAGTTTGGCCATAGTATCCGTATGATCATTCTTTCTCTCTTCAAGGAAAAGCAGGGGACGAGCAAAGCTTTCGGAATAATCCTGAAGTTCAAGTATGAAAGACTCCAGCGCACTATCATCGGTACCGTCAGCTGTAAAGAAATCTACTGCTGCGAAAAATTCCGGCGAGCCTTCATTATACTTTTCCTCCAACATTGCCGTAATCACATCCTGGCGCATAAGACGCCGTTCACCTTCATCCATCACACGGAAATCCGGGTCCAAATCGATATCCTGAAAATGATTGCGCAATACATTTTGGCAAAATGAATCTATGGTAGTTATCATAGCCCTGTGAACAAGCGCATACTGCTTCTGAAGATGAGCAGAAGTAGGATTAATCTCCAGCTCCTCACCGATTCTTTTAAGAATACGTTCTCTCATCTCTGAGGCTGCTGCCTTGGTAAAGGTTACCACCAGCAATTCATCTATATCTATATTATTTTCAGGCTCACATACAAGACGCACAATACGTTCAACCAACACCGCTGTTTTACCGCTTCCGGCGGCGGCACTTACAAGCACGTTGGTGTGTCTGGCATCTATAACCTTCTGTTGATCTTCTGTAAAACTAATTGCCACTGAGTTTCTCCCTAATCAATGATAAAACCTGATCATCATCAAGCTTATCAATCACTCTTGTCTCATATCCCGGTATTTTTCTGTCAAAGCTGCAGGATTTTCTGAAATCACAGTATTTGCAAGCATTATCCTCCAAGGGATTTATCTGAATCTTACCATCCAAAATCTCGCACGCCTTGTCCTTTGCGACCTCACCCGCATAGCTTATCAAATTCGATATATCCTCTATCGGAAGAACATTTGAAGTCGAGGTAAAGCTTCCATCAGTCTTCTTGATTCCTACAGGGACTACATCCGATGAACCCTGCATCTGCTCTCTCAGTCCACTGTCGCACAGGGCCACAATATCCATATCTGCAGCGACAAGTCCCTGCATCTTTAATTTATCGAATCTGCGACCTTCTCTATCCTCATCACTCTCATTCTCCTTGCCCATCTCAAGCACAGGATTGTCGATATGATAATAGAGCATTGCTGCAGGCTTGGCATGCTCACGCTGAGCTGCCTCTCCTGTATATATAGCGAGCTGAAGCTGCTGTCCGTCATAAAGCTTATCGAGCTTTAGCTTGTTCTCGGCAGATTTGTAGTCAACGACCCTGACATAAACCTCATCTCCAAGCACAGCCTTATCAATTCTGTCGATTTTACCCACCAGTAGGAGTTTTCGCTTTCTTCCGTCAGCAGCAGGCTTCATCTCTATACGCTCACTGAATTCAGCTTCGAAGGCAACCGGTTCAAACTGTCCCTTATTTACCTGATGCTTTATCGCTATAACCGTACAAAGCAGAGTTTCCTCAATCTTTTTTACAGAATATCTGCTTCTCTCATTATCCTGGAATACCGCATCGCCATAAGTGTGTGTAACCTCAGCAGTAAGCTTATGAATTCTCTCAGCGGCTTCAACATTAGTCAGGTTTTTCCAACTGAGCTTATCATTTCTGAGACCTTCACAGAATTTTTGTAAAACCTCATGGTATACATTTCCCTTGTCAACTCGTCTGATAGTAAAATCAGAAGGTTCTCTGAGCTTTAATCCGTACTTAAGGAAATACTTATACGGACAGCTTCCAAAGGTTTCCAGGCGGCTCACGCTGCTAAGCAGCAAGGCTTCATCCTCCGCTCCCTGCTTGCCTTCCTTGTTCTTAAAACAATAAAGAGCTTCTGCTACTGATGCCTCAAGAGTCTCGGGATTATATCTGATAAATGCGGCGTCCTCAAGTACATCTCGCATTTTTTTCTCATCAGCTTTACTGTATGCTTCATAGAGATTGAAAATCTCGTTATCCTTGTCAGTATCGCCAACCTCTGCAAATCTTCTGAGGCTGTCGCTCAGATATCTGATACCCTCTTTTGCCGATATTATCTGCTCACTTACCGGTCTGTTTTCCGGCATATCAACTGTAATGCCGGGGAACATTTTTTTCAAAAGCTCACAGATATATGAATGTCTGAGACTCTTACCTGAAGGGTCTAAGCACGCCCACGACAGATTAAGTGAATCCTTGGGCTTTGTCATATTCATATACAGATAAAGCCTCTGAGTATACATAGCCTCTCTCGGAGTCGGCGCAAGTTCAAAATCGGTATCTCTCAAATTCTCACGGTCTATATCCGACAGTATTCCTCCCTTGTCGGTATTTCTCGGAATGTTTCCATCGTTAACTCCAAGGAAATACATAGCCTTTACACTGGGAACTCTGCTTCTTTCTATATCACCAACCATTACCTTATCTACGGTCTGTGGAATAGAGCCTACGCGTATCTCTCCAAAGCCGGCATCAAGAATATCGAAAAATTCCTTGAGCGTAAGCTCATCATCTCCCATAAGAGAAATAACCTGCTCTAAAAGCTCAAGTACCTTTTTATAGATTTGTGAATATTCCTTCTCTCGAACGCCATCCTCCTCGGATTTAAAACCATCAGCATATTCATTAAGCTGTCCTGCAGCATCTATCGCCAGGAGGAAATCATATACCTTATTCACATAGTTGGAGGCTGTGTCCTTGTTCTTGATATCCATCACGCCCAGCTGAGACATCAGCCTTTCTCGAATCTCATTAATCTCGTTCAAGGCTTTCTCATCATCGTGAGACATCTCCGCACTCTTAAGAGCGAATTTGTTGCTCCACTTACTCTTGCCGCGAATACCTCTCTCCTTTATATATAGCTCCAGGCGGTCAACCTCCTCAGGCTCAAAGCCTGCCAAACCGCTTCTGAGGTAGCGCACGACAGAATCCATGGAGAAATTCTCCAGATATATGCTCAAGCTGCTTCTGATAGCCTCCACCAGCGGATTAAGTCTGATACCACTGGTTCTGTCCAGGAAATACGGAATACCCAAACATGAAAATTCTCTCTCGACATAAGGCGCATACATTTCAGGATCACCGGTCACAAGCACAATATTTCTGTACTGAATATCAGGATTATCCTTGATAAGATTGCAGATGCTTAAGCCTACCTGATGTACTTCCTCGGCCACAGTACTCATCTGTGAAAGTGTGAGTCCGGGATAAATTCCGGGAACTGTATTTTCTCCATCCTTGAACACATAGCTTTTGCTTCCTGTTCTGAAAAGGTTCTTCTCTATATGCTCAATAACAGGAACTCTCCAACTGAGGTTACAGTACTTTGCCTCTCCTATTTCTACCCCGCGCGCTTTGGCCCTCTCACACAGATTGCGGTAGGTTTTTCCGCTTAAATGGAACAAATTCTGTTCATCATCCGTTTCCTCGATAGTGGTTTCTTCGCCCAGCACCAGCGATACAATTGTCTCGTCTGCGAGGGCCATAATATCCTCCACTACATTGGCCTGTATGGGGGTAAATCCTGTAAATCCGTCAAACACAATTACACTGCCCGGAAGCAGCGCTGATTTAGGCAGTATTTCTCTGAGAACATCCAGTTTTTCTTCACGAGTAATAAAATTACCTGAGGTGTACTCCTGAAAGCTTCTGTATATCTCCTGAAGGTCGCGAAGCTTGGAGCAAAGAGAGCCCTTATCTTCGTTGGCTTCAATAATTTTGTCTATGTCCGCCGGAGAGATTCCATACTGCATAAATTCCGAGAGCACACTCTTAATCTCATGAATATATCCCTGACGACGCAATCTGCTGCCAAGCAAGGGCAGCTTATCAGCTATTCTTCCGGCAACGCGCTGAAGCACAAGGCATTTACCGGTATCATCCAAAACCGGTACTTCCTTCCATCCCACCTCAGTCAGAATTCTATGATGAAGTCTGCCAAAGCTGAGCACGTCTATATTCATGATTCCGCCGCTTACTTCACCGTTAATCTCTGTATTTGAAATGTCCCACTGTGTCTGCATGGTGAACTGGTCCGGTACCACTATCAGATAGTTGGTATTCGGATTCTTAGCCGCACGTTCAAGCAATTCCTTATATATAGCTGTTGTCTTTCCGGAACCCGAAGGACCGAAGATGAATCTTAATTTACCCATATTTATTTATAATTCCTACTAAATGTATTACTTATTACAGAAAATCATCACAATAAAATTATACATCACAGCCCTTACTTTTTTAATACAAATCGGAGCCGTATTACTTAAAATCTGTATCGATATCTATGCTCTTTCTCCTAATCAGTTTTCGTTCTCCTGCACTACTAAACTTCTGCTGACCTTCATGATAATCCAATAATACAACCGCCGGCTCCTCTGAATGTTTCATACTAATCACCAATTCTGCCTCCTTATACGGCCCTTTCTGCAGATACTTTGCGGTAGGCGCCTCCAGATACCACAGATTCTCAAATTCTTCGTAATCCTTCAATGACTTGATGCTGTTCTCCACCACCGTACAGATACACAGAATCGCACAATGTTTTCTCTTGGCCAGTTCCTTAAGGCCGGATGCCAGCATATCGATTCCGGTCTTTCTTGTCTCTGACATATATATTTTTTTCATCACATCAATGTCATCAATGATTACAAGGTCAAGCCCCTTCGGTATGGTATCAATAAGCTTAGCAATATCTGTAGCATCAAAAAGACCATCTGCCATTCCGTTAAAAGCATAAAACCTTCTGCCCTCGTAATTAGTCATGGTCGCTCTTATCTCATCAAGATACTCCTCCCTGGACATTCTTTCCCCGGACATTCTTTCTCCACGAACTCGCTCTTTGCGCATTTGCGATCGGTTTATATCTATACCACCGCTAATCTCCGCACTTCGTCTGATAATAGTATGCGCAGAATCAACCAGACTGATATATGCCACTCCTCCTAAACCGTCCAAAGCAATATTATTGGCTAAGTTTATTGCAAACGCAGTTTTGGCCGACTGCTTTACTCCCCCTAATAAATAAAGCTTCCCCGGCTCCATGCCCCCATCCAATTCATAATCAATTCCCAAAAATCGTGTAAGTATACCATCCCCTCTAAAGGAATATACATTTTCGTACTTGATAGAGCTGTCTACTGCTTCCAACACCTTCATAGGTGTTACTAATCCGTATTGTTCATTTATGTCTGCCATAATTAATCCTCCTGAAATCTAACTTTCTCTAGTCGTGACCAAATTTTA
>JAKSRU010000079.1 GCA_024403475.1 Lachnospiraceae bacterium
AATACTACACCTATAGTCTTAAGAATAATCCTGATATCCAATCCTATACTCCAGTTATCAATATACTGGTTATCGAGTTTAACGACTTCTTCAAAATCAGTTATCTCGCTTCTGCCTGATACCTGCCACATACCGGTTACACCTACAGGGAAGGACAGACGGCTCTTGTGATGGAGCTCATATTTTTCATATTCATCGGGTGTCGGAGGTCTGGTACCTACCAGGCTCATATCTCCTTTGAGTACGTTGATAAACTGCGGAAACTCATCGATAGACTTTCGTCTGATGTAGTCGCCGATACCTCTATGCTCCTTGCCCTCTTCGTCGACATAATTGCCGATTACTCGGGGATCAAAATCCATCTTGAACATCAGGCCATCTTGATAATTACTCTTTGCCATCAGTTCCTTCTTACGCTCCTCCGCATCGAGATACATACTGCGGAACTTGTATATCTTGAAGGTTCTTCCGTTTCTACCTATTCTGGTCTGTTTGAAAAATACCGGTCCGGGCGATTCCTTCTTAATCTTGGGCGCTACCCACAGATACAGGATTCCTACCAATACGCAGCCTGCCAGTCCACCAAGGATATCGATAATACGCTTCAGCACTGCATCGCGTCTGGACATAAATTTTCTGCTGTTGGTAATCAAGAGCATATTACCCTTTTTACTTACCACCTGCTGTACACCTACTGTCTCCATACCGAGCATATCTATTCGTACGTGTACAGTGATACCCATATCGTTCAGCGCTTCAACCATCTCCACCGGCAAACCGGTTCCGGGAGTCACTGCTATCAGCACCTCATCTACCCAGTGTCTCTGTACATACTCTGTTACACTGTCAGCACTGGACAATACTTCCACATCTTCGATTTTTTCTCCGGGGAACGGTACTTCAAAGGTCGCAATACCTGCAATATTGTCGTAATTAAATTTATCGCCTCGAATCTGCTTTACCACTTCCGCAGCCTCGACGCGTGATGCGATGATGAGCAGACTGTTGGCATCCCAACGGCTGTTGATTTTTCTGATTACCATCTTCCACAGGAGTCTGATGGTATATGTCAGCACCAGGTGTATGACTGCCGACATACCCATTACTACACGGGAATAATTGCCGGCGATATGCGCCATATACAGACCGCCGAGAGAAATTGCCCAAGTGAAGAAAATCAATCTGACAGTTTCACCCAGCTCTCTCAAGCGGCCTCTGCGTAATACTTTGTTATAAGAATGGAGAATAATGCTCAGAATAAAGTTCGTCGCAAGCATGATATATACCAGTACACTGTACTGATCCCAGAAGCCTGCGAAACCTCTGTTACCATGTCTGATTGTGGACGCGATAAGTAACGATATAAAAAGACAAGCCAATTCTATAAGGGTAAAATCTATATGCTTTACCCATCCTTTTGTAGCTTTTCTATACATATTTTTATCCCACTGTAATCTGATAATTAGATTAGTTTATCCTATCTGCAAGATAGGATATCCCAATCTTAATAATTTTATCATTTTACACGGCACTTTACAATTAATCTTATCGTTATCCTACAATATCAGTTTCCCAAGGTTCGGGATCATTTACACGGATACTCTTCTGATATTCTTTACCTGACTCAGCATAGATGTAAATTGCCTTGGTCAGATTAACCAGGCTCTCATTCGCATTATCCTGTGCCATATAAATGTACATAAGCGGTGATACATTCAAGGTCATATTCTCTCCGGGATTCTTACCTGCAATCGTGATGGTGTAAGTCTTGTCTAAATCACAGATTGAGATATCCTTGACAGATACCTTATAGATATTCTGACTGCTTCTCTCTACAGAATATCTGCTTGCATCTATTCCGCATGTAATATCCTCAGCAGTGATACCATCCTCAAGCTTGAGATAAATGTTGTACGAAATCTTATCACGACATACCAATGATGATCCCTGGAAATATTCACTATTCTTGGCCTGCTGAATAAGGCTCTCTACGTATGAATAATCCTGCATAATCTCTGCCTTTATCTCTTCACCGGAAGTATTCTGTACAGGATCTTCGTTCTCAAAATAGAGACCATTGTTTGCCATACTCTCTGCAGAAGAATTGTTATATCCGAAATAGTCCTGAGCATATCCCGCGTAGTTAAGCAGATTCTTCACGAAGTCTCTGCAGGCTTCTGAATAATCCCAACAATTCAAAATATAATTTGCGTAGTCAGTAAATGCAAATTGCTGTTCAATGACTTTACCCATTGAAGTCACAATAGATAATGTTACATTTTCTGAAAGCTGAGCAGGTGCAAGCTCACAAGGAATCTCGTATACCTTGCAGTTACCCTTCACGTTCATATCGAGCACATCAGCAGAAGTATAAGTAACAGTACTGCCGCCTACAGTGACATTTACTTTAAGTGTAGAATCTGTAACCAGCTTCTCGTCGAGCGCACAGTTGAACATGAAATCAATGTCATCGCCAACATATGCATTGTATCCGTAGAGAGCTTTGTTTACATTGAACCATTGAGCTTCTTCACGTGTACGTATGCTGCCATTTTCGTCATATTCATCCCATTCAACTAATAAGCTGAAATTCATCCTGTCGCCAAAGACCTCAGGCCATTCATCCTTGAAGGTGAGCTTGTAAATATCCTTGGAAACACCACCTCTTACTGCATTATCAGTTTCTGAAATCTTTTCTATCGTGCAAAATTCTGAAACATCTACTTTTACTGCTCCGTCTTCATCCCAGTATTGAGCATAGATATCCGAAATCATATAGCCGGTATTGATGCAGTTCAGATAATTTTCTGCCATGAAATATACAGGCTTTACAGAAGTATACGTGATATTCACAGGTCCATAGCCGTCATCACTTGATTTATAAAGAGATGATAAATCTCGGTTGGCACTATCATACGCGCCTACTTCAGGAAGACTGATCAAAAACTCTACAGGCTCGTTTTCATATGTGATGCAATTCAGGCTATAGGTTCCGAGTCCGTTCATTGACAAATGATATACAACATAGCTCTTACCATTAACGACAACAGAGCTTCCTGTAGATGTCATGGTAATACCCTCACTAAGAGTAAAGTCATCCTTAGTCAAAGGCCACCATTCACCGTCTTCATCCTGATAACGTAATATGATATCGGTCTCTGTACCGTAAATACAATTCTGTCTGTAGAAATTGCAATTAAAGTCATTTATATTTTCAATATCTGTAGCTTTTCCATTCGCATCATATATGAAATTGGTGTTGAAATATATGTTGTCGGGAAGTACTACGGTAGGTTTATATCTGTTAACCTCGAGAGAGCTTCCACACACCCAATCTACCAGCACACCATTTTCATCATAATATCTATAGTTAACTTCAATATTATAACTATAAAGTGAATCATATTTAACAGGCCACTCATCAGCGAACGTAAGCTTATACGCGATGGTATTTCCTGCATTGTCGGTTCTGAAGGTATCGCATTTTACAAATAAAGCTGCATCTTCAGCAGACATCGAACAATTTTCGCCATTATCCCAATAATATAATTCTATATCTTCCAAGCATACTCTGCTTGCTATATCGGGAATATTAGGATCCGGTAATACATATACTACTCTTTGATTTTTATCTTCATGGTATACGCTTACCTGGCGATTATCACCGGCTATGATTGCGGTTTCTTCGCTTGCAATTTCACCAAGGTAAAAACCGTAATCCTGATAATCCATGACTATATTAAATACGTTACTATCAGTTTCACCCTTTAATGTAATACTGTATTGTCCGGCAGCAGGAGGTACATTCCACTTATATATCCTGTAGACGTTTTCTCCGTCCCTAATTTCTTCACCGGTATATGTTACATTTAATCCGCTGCTAAACTGTAAATCTTCTAAATCAGGAAGTGTAATATTTCCTTCACTGTCAATGTATCTGATTACAAAAATATTATTGCAGCTATCGACAAAATAATAAGCTCCAAATCCGTTTCTCCAATCAGGCTGCCCCCAAAAGACATACTGCTCGGTGTCAGATTCATCATCATACCTTGTTCCCAAATTATCAGCTATCTGAAGACCATAATTATTATCAGGTCCCGGGCCAAATCCTGACTCATTCAAGTTGATAACATAATCTGCTTTAATGCCGTTGTCAGTATACTTAAATCTGTATTTTCCGGCATCCGTTGCATCCCAATACAATAACTGATAGGTCGTATTGTCTTTATCGGTTAATGTTATGCCGGTATTATGAATAGCTATAGAAGAAGAATTAGGATTTACAGGCGCACCGATTACATCTCCTTCAGCAAGAGGAACAATAGCGCCGGTAGACGCATCATAATATCTCATTGCAAAATAATGTGTACCGTTTCCAAAATCCTGCCATCCGCTTACTGCATTCCAGAATGTGCTGCCATCTTCACCATATAAAAATGACGCAGTCATATTGTCATTGTCCCAATTAAATGTAATACCATAGCATAACTGAAGACCGCTCTGATAAGGTTCCTTGTCTACCAGTTTGATATCAAAATCATTACCAAAGCTAGCCGCACCGTAATAAAAATGGTAGGTTTCTATCTGTTTAGGAGCATGCCAACGAAGGACATGATATATGTTACCTACTACATCCGATACTGTTTTACCGGTATCGGTGATATACATTGATGCAGTGCTATCGAAAACAGGCGAAATAGTTACATCGCTTCCGGTAAGAGCAGTAACATTTTTCTCCCCATCAACATATCTCATTACAAAATTCATTTCATAGCAGCTATCATAACTCTGCCATCCCCAATCAACATCCCAATGAGGTGCACCTGTATCGCTCATATTTGAAAACATAAAATTGCCACCGGCATCCCGCTCAAAAATGTAACAAAGCTGAAGACCTGTGTTAGAACGATCATCACCGCCAATTCCACTTCCGGAAGGACCGGGATTAGGGTCGGTGTTGGAATCTGAATCATTTGGTTTCAATTCAATATTAAATGAGAAAATTTCACCATTTGAGGTGTAATTTATATAATAAGATCCTGCATTCTGAGCAGTCCATTTAATAACATCAAAGACATTGCCCTTATCGTCTGTTACAGTCTGACCAATTCTTTCAAAGGTCATCGACGCACTACCGCCCGGATTGTTAACAGTAATCTGATTGGCTGTGACGGGAGTAATCGTCTCACCATCTGCATCGAGATATCTCGCAACGAAAAGATGAGTACCATCTCCCAAATACTGCCATCCGTATTTGTTATCCCAGTGAGCACCACTCTTCAATGAAAAAACTCCATCAGTAATCACCAGCTCATAGCTAAGCTGTAAGCCATAGGGATTGGGCCCCTGTCCCGGATTGGGGTCAGGAGTCTGTCCGCCGCCGCTTGGAGTACCCTCATCATTCTCTTTATATCCGCAGATGAAATCGTACTGAGTACTTCCGTCTTTACTCCATCCTCCGCACGTATGAGAATTAATATTCTTCATATAATTGTCATAAGTAACACTAAATTCAAACTCGCTCTTTAAGCCATTGCAAGGACCTACCATAGAACCATCGTTAACCTTCCAATGTATATACAGAGCCTTGCCGTTTGCGAGTTCATCAAGATCAAACTGATATGGTGCTTCTCCACTGCCATCAGTAGTGATCGTTGTCCACTCACCTGCACTCGGATTCTGCGTTGCATCCTTCAAGCAATAGTCAACGATAACACCGCTCTTTCCCGAGCCGTCTTCATTGTCGAAGCGTACGCAATAGGTCTGCATAGTTGTAGCGCTGACTCTACCAGTTCCAAGTCCCGGTTGGAATATTACCCCCAGAACCATCAGAAGAGATAAGATAATACTCAAGCATCTTCTTTTTTGTTTCATGTTCCACTTACTCCTTAGTTTTAGTTTTTACGACCAAAGATAAGATGATTTTACAACCTATTGATACTCGCCTCAATAGAGCCTCGAAAGAAGTTATACTTTTTTTATAAATAAATTCCCGGTAGTTACTTTGATATAACTATCGGGAATTCCCTTTTGCCAATTTTGACTTGATATGGCTGATATTCCTATGAGCGAATCAGCATAATTTACTGCTATCGAATGATATAATCAAAAACATTAATCTTATTAAAGCCCATATCCCGCACCACTTTTACAGAGGCTTCTACCTCCTCCGCATTAGTGTAATTCGGGATATTTGGTATCCTAATTGTACATTTATCCTGAAGTTGGTGGTCAACTATAAATTTAAGCCAGCGCAATGTATTAGTATTATCCAATCCTGTATATTTTCTGTATATCTCAGGATTCATTGATTTAACATCAATAATCAATTCATCTGCGCCCTCGAGTACCTGCTCTATCATATCTGCATCATGATTCAGCGAGGTTTCAATAATCACAGCCACATCAGCGGGCTTGATGTCAATAAACTCCGCCAGTGCTTCACAATGAAGCAGGGGTTCACCCCCACCGAAGGTGATTCCCCCACCTGTTGCAGTAAAATAGCAGTAATCTATCATAGCTTTTTCCAGCAATTTAGCAGGTGAACAAGCAACAGGCTTTTTACCATGCAGTATGTCATTGTTAATACAATACTCGCACTGAAGCGGACAGCCTGCGAGTGCCACCAAAGTGGTAACCCCATTGCCATCAGTAGCAAGTCTGTGTCTATTGACAGCCAGTAAATTAAATGTCGCCACGTTATTCCCCCATAAAAATGATACTGCTAATTAAAAAAATCAATCAGACTCAATCATAAACATTCTGTCAAGTGCCGAGTCGATACTTTTTACATCTTCCTCGCTGTTAATCTCGCACTTATCATCTTCGCCATCATATACTAATTCACCTTCAACTTCTATTGCGACATCACCCTCCAATTCATAGATGTCATCCGGCTCTACATATATTTCTTCAAGTCCGCCCTCGTATAAACCATCATCCGGCAAATTATTCTCAAGGTTGTTCCCCGGTCTGTTTTCAGGGTCATCCTTGGGGTTGACTGTAATATCATTCTTTGGATCATTTTTAGGATCATTTACAGATGTGTCTTTATCCAATCCTCCGTTTTCATCCCCACTACCATTCTCTATTATGGGCGGCTCGTCCATGCCCCCCACAATCGTTTCCTTATCTATAGGTCCGCCACACGCAGTAAGACTGAGTGCCACACCCAGGGCACCGCCTACAACAAGTGCTTTTCTCTTCAAAAGCTCTGCGTTCAATTGCAGCTCCTCGGCCTTACACTTAGGGCAAGTACCTCTGCACTCACCTTCATAGGTACACTCACGCTGATGCAGATCGATTCCAAGCTTCTCGGCCTGCTTTTTTCTGATATCTTTAAGTACTGCACATTTTTCTTTTCCAGTCATAATAATCTCCGTATCTCAAAACTGTTTAATTTTAGCAATTCACTTTGCATACCAATTTGTATGCGCTATATCTGTATAGACAGAAAAAATTGAGATATATTACCAATCAATCCTTACTAAAATACAACGAATCCAATTTGGGATCGTAGATAAGGATAGAATCTTCTTTTTTCATCACGGTTACCTTGACGCTTTTTTCCGTTAAACTAACCGCAACCACCTCCGATATTTCTCCATTGACAATTCTTTCGGCACCCTCTCTGTATGCAGTATCAAACGCACATTCAAGTCCGATACTTTCCCAATTGATATCAGTATAATCAGCCAGTGAATAAGTCGGTCCATCCATAATATACGGGAAAGTAGTATGTAAAGGCTGAAGCTGCCTTAAGCCATATTGCATGTAATTGCAAGCCTCCCATTCACCATAAATATCCTCCGGGAAATAGCTGTACAAATCTACGGGAACACCATCATAATATACGGCCGCCAGCACAAAGAATCTTCTTGTAAAATCAGCAACCGTGTGGTAATTCTCCAACTTGCATTTAGCATTGATTTCCTTCAAAGTATTAATATTCTTTTCCGGGAACCACTCTTCGGCATCTTCCTTTCCGTATATTTCATCAATACCACTTACAGAATATTCCTTAGCAATTCCTGACCCCAATACATACTTGCTGTTCCAATTTATATGCCAATCAGAATTCTCGAATCCATGCATTGAGTAGGTTTTGGCTGACGCCAGTACTCTTTCCAGCTCTTCCTCAGGCGGTTCCAAAAAGGAACTGCACACGATATCCATACGATAATAGCTATCATGCTCCGGCAACATCTCATAGCTTTCGTATAAATTTTCCGTATGACCATCAGGGAAAAGCATTATATCCTTTATAGCATTCTCTGTGCAACCAACGGTTGTAGAAAAGATACCAATATAATGTCCGTCACCGTTAAATTTTCTGATGAATTCTTCCACATCTTCCGTCAAATCGTAGCTTTTCTTGCCAATCTGAACAGATGCATAATTATTGACATCTTCCTGCCCGCAGCCGCAAATTGATACCATCGCAGCCATAGCAATTATTATACCGGCCAGACCTTTTCTCGTGTTCCCGCTATTCATAAAATTAATGATTTCCCTCAATACAATAATCCCCCGTTGCATTATCCTTATAATCATCATAACACAACAGGGGAATTATCCCTAATTCTATATTCTTGCTTGCATATTATTATTGGTATATCACTGACTCATTACTTCATTGACTCATTTCATCATCGTCTTTATTTAAAATAACCGCATTTAGGACATATTCCGCATTCATCCAGTTCAATGCCGCAGCGCGGGCATCTGTCTATGGTTCCCGTAACTGTGAAATCCTCTGTCGCGGTATTGTCTCCGCTGACGAATGTGATTTTGGAAATATTCAGCTTATCCTTTAACAGGTCATAAGTGATTTTAATCATGCCCTCAACAGTCATGGTCTCTTTTGTAACCACAAGACGACATTTGGGGTATGCCATTGCAAGGTCAGTCTTGAAAGCATATCCTCTCATTGTGTTGGTAGGTGCACCATCCCTGATGCCCTGCTTTTCATATACGGCAAGTATCGCAGGAAGCAACGGGTCATCCTGCCTCAATATAAGCGCATGGTCAAAGTTTTTTAATACCGACCAGGCGGTCTTTTTTATTTCATTACAGGGGAAAACCATATTCACCCCCTCGTTAATGCTATCCTCTACCTCGATAGTCATTATTCCGGTATGGCCGTGAAGATATTGGGCTTCACCGCAAAACCCGTAAAATCGATGTGCATACTGTAAATTAAATGTTGTGACACTTTTCATATTATTGTTGGTCTCCTTCCAAAAAAAGCACATAAATAGTATAAAAAAATAGCGTACAACATATGCTAATAACTCACCGTTAACAGCATACGTTATACGCTAATAATAAAAGGATTCGCAAAAAAGCATTGCATCCCTAAATATACAATATTTGAAAATATATGCTACTGATATATGTCAATCTATGATACCGATTCACATATACACTAACTCACAACCTGGTTCTTGCCATGGTTTTTGCCGAAGTACATTTTTTGATCGGCCATATCGACCAAGGTACGAAGCTTTAGTCCTTTCTGATACTCAGATACGCCTAAAGTGACAGTGACAGAAAATGAAACGTTCTCAGTCTTAATCACAGTAGCCTCTACGCGCTCTCGGATTCTCTCTGCGATAAGTGCATAAGTCTCCGAAGTTCCGTGTACCATCAGCAAAAACTCTTCACCACCCCAACGGCACAGCAAATCGCCTTCACGAATACTGTCACTTAGGATATTGGCCACTTCCACCAGAACTGTATCTCCCACACTGTGTCCATAAGTATCGTTTACCGACTTGAAATCATCAATATCGAGAAGAATCAATCCGAATTGCAAATCGCTTTTCTCTGCCATTTCGCGCGCAATGTACTCGTTCATGCTTCGACGATTGAGAGCTTTTGTCAGCGGATCCTTCGATGCAATCTCACCCAATCTCGAATTCTCAGCATTGGCAAGTCTGAGAATATAACGAACCTCCAACGCAAACAGCAGTGAAAATACGAGCAAAATCACTACTGACACCATTATGTTGAAGTAATGAAATATCGGCTTGATTTTGATTATTTCATCATTTGAGAACATCGGTGTCGTTGCGGAATATAAAAACTCAACTACAATATACGAAATACCGATTATAAATGTAGTCACCGGCGGAATCAGATGGTTTCTGTATTTCTTTTTTGTTTCAGGCCAGGTATGAGCCATATAGAAGGCACCGGGAATTAACGATAATGTGTAAATCATAAATTCATAGCCCGGACCAAGCATAATGCTGGACATAAATGAATTCAGCTCTATTTCACAAAATGCCAGTATAAAAATAGCCTTGTACTTCTCTCTCGGAGCCAAGAATATGCCACCCAATACATAAAACACTACTGATGCAATATTAAACTCCATCAAGAAATATACTTTTCCCCAAAAGTATAGTCCTACAAAAAACAAATGAATTACCGCACAAGTGGCACAGAGCATTATATATTTCAACTGGTTTTCTATTACTCTTGTACCATTTAAGACTTGTCTGATTTTGTAAATTATGTCTTTCAT
>JAKSRU010000008.1 GCA_024403475.1 Lachnospiraceae bacterium
GTGATCATGTTCTTTACATAGTCAGCGTGGCCAGGGCAGTCAACGTGTGCATAGTGTCTCTTCTCGGTCTGATACTCTACGTGTGCGGTAGAGATTGTTATACCACGTGCTCTCTCTTCGGGAGCCTTATCGATGTTCTCGAAATCTACCTTTGCGTTACCAGCAACTCTCTCAGCGAGAACCTTGGTGATAGCAGCGGTAAGGGTGGTCTTACCATGGTCAACGTGTCCGATGGTACCAATGTTAGCATGAGCTTTTGTTCTTTCAAATTTCTCTTTTGCCATTTTTGAATACTCCTTATTAAAATTTGGTTTCTATTTTACCGCCGTAGTGCATTTTGCGCGTACGGCGCTCATAAACTCGGCTACCCCACATTATATAAAATATCAATACTTTTTTCAAGCATTTTCTATTTTACAGCCGGTATCCGTGTTTACGCAGGAGATTACTGTGAATCACCTTATAGCTTCTGTGATCCGGTTGCCCGGACCACAGATTAATGTTAAATTAGTAATTCTTGAAAATTACTTACCCTTTGCAGAGAGAACCTTCTCCTGAACGTTCTTAGGAACGGGCTCGTACTTTTCGAAGAACATTGAATAGTTACCACGTCCCTGGGTTCTAGAACGAAGGTCAGTAGAGTAACCAAACATTTCAGCAAGGGGAACGAATGCTCTAACGATCTTACCACCGCCGATATCGTCCATGCTGTTAACCTGTCCACGACGAGAGTTAAGGTCACCGATAACGTCTCCCATGTACTCCTCAGGCATAGTAACCTCAACCTTCATGATGGGCTCAAGAAGAACAGGTGCTGCCTTAGCCATAGCATCCTTGAATGCCATTGAACCAGCAATGTGGAATGCCATTTCTGAAGAGTCAACTTCATGGTATGAACCATCGTATACGTTAGCATGAATACCAAGTACAGGGAATCCTCCGAGGATACCTGCCTGAGCTGCTTCCTGAATACCTTCGCCGACTGCAGGGATATATTCCTTAGGAATAGAACCACCGACAACGGTTGACTCGAAAAGAAGTGTAGGAGGCTCGTTGATAAGGATGTTAGCCTTAGGATCGAACTCAAAGTGATCGCAGTTAGCAGCGAGAGGCTCGAAGTGAACCTTACAATGTCCGTACTGTCCACGTCCACCTGACTGCTTAGCGTACTTAGAATCGATATCAACAGCCTTAGTAAAGGTTTCCTTGTATGCAACCTGAGGAGCACCAACGTTAGCCTCTACATGGAACTCACGGAGAAGACGGTCAACGATGATTTCAAGGTGAAGCTCACCCATACCAGCGATGATGGTCTGTCCGGTTTCCTGATCGGTGTGCTGACGGAAGGTAGGATCTTCTTCTGCAAGCTTTGCAAGAGCTTCACCCATCTTACCCTGTGCATCCTTGGTCTTAGGCTCGATAGCGAGCTCGATAACGGGCTCGGGGAACTCCATAGACTCAAGAACGATAGGATTCTGCTCGTCACATACGGTATCACCGGTAGTGGTATCCTTGAATCCAACTACTGCAGCGATATCTCCTGAGTAAACCTTATCAATTTCCTGACGCTTGTTAGCATGCATCTGTACGATACGTCCTGCACGCTCCTTCTTACCCTTGGTAGAGTTAAGAATGTAAGAACCTGAATTAAGAGTTCCTGAGTATACACGGATGTAAGCAAGCTTACCAACGAAAGGATCGGTCATAATCTTGAATGCAAGTGCTGCGAAAGGCTCTTCATCAGATGAAGGTCTTTCCTTATCCATTACCTTATCAGGATCTTCGGGATCGAAGCCCTTGATTGCAGGAATGTCTACAGGTGAAGGCATGTACTCGATGACAGCGTCAAGGAGCTTCTGTACACCCTTATTTCTATATGCTGAACCGCAGCATACAGGAATTGCACGGCACTCGCAGGTAGCCTTACGAAGGGCTGCCTTCATTTCTTCTACTGAAGGCTCTTCGCCCTCAAGGTATGCCATCATAAGATCATCGTCGAGCTCACAGCAGCTCTCAACGAGCTTCTCATGATACTCAGCAGCCTGATCTGCCATATCTCCGAGATCGGGAGTAACAGTTACGTCATCACCCTTATCATCATTGAAGATATAAGCCTTCATTTCAAAAAGATCGATAACGCCCTTGAACTCGTCTTCCTTACCGATAGGAAGCTGAAGAACTACTGCGTTCTTACCAAGACGAGTACGGATCTGATCAACAGCGCGATAGAAATCAGCGCCGAGGATATCCATCTTATTAATAAAAGCCATACGAGGAACGTTATAGGTATCAGCCTGACGCCATACGTTCTCAGACTGAGGCTCAACACCACCCTTTGCACAGAAAACGCCTACAGCGCCATCAAGTACACGAAGTGAACGCTCAACCTCTACGGTAAAGTCAACGTGACCGGGGGTATCAATAATATTGATACGATGCTCAAGAGCGCCTGCAAGGGGCTTCATCTCGAACTCCTGGGTCCAGTGGCAGGTAGTAGCTGCGGAAGTGATAGTGATACCACGCTCCTGCTCCTGTGCCATCCAGTCCATGGTCGCGTTACCTTCATGAGTATTACCAATCTTGTGATTGATACCAGTGTAATAAAGAATACGCTCTGTCAATGTGGTCTTACCAGCATCGATATGAGCCATAATTCCGATATTTCTGGTTCTCTCCAAGGGATATTCTCTTCCAGCCATGGTTATCTCCTTATAAATAATCAAATATACGCGTCTCTGCACATTAATCTGTTAAATCATGCACAGAAACGCATCATGTAAACAAATAAATTAATATCAGCAATATGCAGATAATTAGAAGCGATAATGAGCGAATGCCTTGTTTGCTTCTGCCATCTTGTGCATATCTTCCTTACGCTTTACAGCACCACCGGTGTTGTTTGCAGCATCAAGGATCTCGTTAGCCAGCTTGTCTACCATGGTCTTTTCTCCACGCTTACGTGAGAACATGGTGAGCCATCTGAGGCCAAGAGTCTGACGTCTCTCAGGCTTAACCTCAAGGGGAACCTGATAGGTAGCTCCGCCGATTCTTCTAGCT
This sequence comes from Lachnospiraceae bacterium, assembly GCA_024403475.1. GTDB lineage: Bacteria > Bacillota > Clostridia > Lachnospirales > Lachnospiraceae > AC2028. The sequence continues at coordinate 3,058 of JAKSRU010000008.1, forward strand.
TTACACTCAAGTGAAGGCATGATGTTGTTCATAGCCTCTTCAAAAACCTCAAGTGCGGGCTTGCCGGTCTTCTCTTCTACCTTTGCAAATGCTCCGTAAACGATCTTCTGTGCTACGCCCTTCTTACCATCAAGCATGATGTTGTTTACGAGCTTGGTAACAACCTTATCGTTGTACAAAGGATCTGCTAATACATCTCTCTTTGCAATATGTCCTTTTCTAGGCACGGTACTTCCCTCCTTAACAAATTTGTGTTAATTCTACGGTACTCACATGTGTTTCCCCAAGTGTTCGTGCGGCTTTGCTGTATTGCTAAAAGACAAACAGAAAATCCAACACTTTCTTAGTTACGTTTAGTACTACCGAAAATAGTGTGACCTTTGCAGGTCGTTTGTAATCAGTAAATTACTTCTTAGCAGCCTTAGGTCTCTTTGCGCCGTACTTAGAACGAGCCTGCTTACGGTTTGCAACACCTGCGGTATCAAGAGTACCACGGATAATGTGATATCTGGTACCGGGAAGGTCCTTTACACGACCGCCGCGGATAAGTACAACACTGTGCTCCTGAAGATTGTGGCCTTCACCGGGAATGTATGAAGTTACTTCGATTCCGTTTGAAAGACGTACTCTGGCAATCTTACGAAGAGCTGAGTTAGGCTTCTTAGGGGTAGCAGTCTTAACTGCTGTGCAAACGCCACGCTTCTGAGGAGAAGATGCGTCGATTGACTTCTTGTGAAGTGAGTTGAAGCTCTTCTGAAGTGCAGGTGCGGTAGACTTCTTAACTGAGGTCTGGCGTCCCTTTCTTACTAACTGGTTAAATGTTGGCATTAATGTTCACCTTTCCTTTCTAAAGATTCTTGCGCTTTATTTGGTGCATTTTTGAAAAAAAGCAATCAAAAAAGGCACTTGCGCGCATACTCGATAAGTATATATGCTTGCAAATGCCTTGTCAATTGAAATTTTCGTTAATTTATCCGTAATTTATACGGTTTCTTTTGTAATTAATTACACGATTAGAAAAATACGTGATTTCCTATAACAATACCATCACGTCCGTCATTTCTTCTGAAGTGTGTAAGATCACCGACATTGGAGGTTCCGTTAATTGCCTCCTTGGCAGCCTCGATACATGACGGCTTGATTTTACCTGACATGTACACTGCATCAACTCTTCCGGACATTGCCGGTGTAAACTGCCCCGATGCATAGATTACACCGTGAATTGTATTAGGATAAGCTGCGGATCTGACACGGTTCATAACAACCGCACCTACTGCAACCTGTCCTTCATAGGTTTCTCCGCCGGCCTCGCACTGAATCAGTGCAGCAAGCAACAGCGTAGTATCTGCATCAGTGGTATAAGCGCCGTAGGTTACATGCCTCTTGGCCTCACGCTCGGCAGCCTCGCGAATCTCTATTTCCTCGTTGGTTTCTCCGGCATCAATTTGGAAGGTAATGTCAACACATTCTGATAAGACATAACCGTCAACGCCATCGCAATCGATTTTTACCCAATCTCCGTCAACAGCTCCGATTACCTCAACAATCTCGCCTTTGGACATCAGACTTAAAACCGTAGAGTCCTCTGCGCCTTCCACTCTAACTCTAAGAGCTTCTACCTTAACTGTTGCAAATGTAATACCTACATTCGCAGCAAGCCTCTCAGCTTCATCTTCAAAAAGAAGAAATTCATTGCTGCACCATCCGATGATATTTCCGGATTGAAGCTTAGTCCATCCTTCACCTCTTTCAAGAATTGTTCCACCACAATCCTTATACAAAAGGCCGACTCTTGCAGAGTCTGTAGTGGGCTCTTCACGTACATTCAGCGACTGATACACATTCGCCATAACCACGTTGGAGATTTCAACAACCTCCTCCACTTCCTCCGGAGCACCGATTTCTATATTCAGTTCTTCCGCCGTAGCATAAATAACTTCCTCTGCATCTTCGGCCTCTAAATAAGCAGACATGCCGCCGATAAGACCGCATATCGCATTTGAACCGTTCGCACTTGCGTGCAATGTATAGAAGTTATCTCCGGCTGTCGCCACAAACATCACTGCCGCCAAAGCTGCACCGACAAATATGGTCGACTTACGACTTCTTATCATCTCAATAAAATTCCTCAATTGCCTTCTTGCTGTCAGCAAGCGCTTACTTCGAAATATTTTTGAAAAAGTTTACCAAGTCGTCCTGCTAATGTCAAGGTTTAGAGCCCAAAGTAAGCTGTGTGGTATGCTCAACATAGCTGCCGTTTTCCGATCTTTGGTATTTAACGGTAACCGTTTCGCCCGCTGCATGACACTGAAGAACCTTATCAAGCTCATCATAGGATTCAATCTTTTCACCGGCAAACTCAGTAATAACGTCACCGGCCATAAGACCCGCCGCCTCAGCAGCTCCGCCATCAACAGTTTCTACAATATAAATACCGACAGGCATTCCGAATCTGTTGGCAAGTGACTGTGTAACCTCCTGAAGGGAAATACCAATATATCCGACCTCATCATCAGGAAGAGGAATCTTGGTTGAATGCTCCATAAGTTCCTCAATAATATCAGTTACATCACTGATGGGAATTGCATAGCCCATACCCTCAACAGAGGTTTCAGCAAGCTTTGCAGAATTAATACCGATAACCTGACCTGCCATATTGAGAAGTGCTCCGCCCGAATTACCGGGGTTGATAGCCGCATCTGTCTGAATGAACTTGTTGGTAACGCCTTCCTCAGTCTCAACCTCACGATTAAGAGCACTGATGATACCTGTAGTTACAGACTGGCCGTAGCCGAGAGCATTACCGATAGCCACCACCTGCTCTCCTAATCTCAGATTATTGCTGTCGCCAAGAGATGCTATACGGATCTGCTCAACAGTCTCATCACTTATATCATCCTTAAGAACAGCTACAACTGCAAGGTCCCTATTCTTATCACAACCCTTGATATATCCTGCAACTGCACTTCCATCTGCGAAGGTAATCTCAAGAGAGATAGGATTTTCTACTACATGGTTGTTGGATACTATCAAATATTCTGTGTCAGTCTCTGCGATGATAAATCCGGAGCCGCTGGCCTCTGCAACAAATGTCTGACCCTGAGTATAGTTACCGAAGTACTGGCTGAGCGACGAATCAATAAATTCATATTCCTTGATAATAGATACCATTGAAGGCATCGCATTTTCAGCAACAGTAATAACATCGCTCTCACCGGTGATTATTGTAGTATACGCAGTATTGAAGCTGTTGGGTGGCACATTGGAGGAAGTATCAATCACTTGGTTGTCAGTATCCTCCTCAGGCTCGATATTCTCTGTCTCCGCATCAACAACGTCAATATCGGTATCTACCACTTCTTCAGCTGCAAATAACTTATCAATAAAATTAGTTTTTTTCTGAGCAAATGTTATTGCCACAGTGCCGATAATACTAAACAGTAATCCCACTGCAGCACTGATAAGAATAGTCTGAGCAACTCCAAGCTTCTTCTCTTTCTTTTCTTTCTTTGCAGTCTTGGCCTTTTTTTCATTCTCCTCTTCAACAGGCGACTTATCTGCGCTTACCTTTGCTTGAGTCGCAGGTGTTTCGGGCTGAACTGCCTTTTCCGGCATAGGATTTATGGTTGCGGGATTAATTGCCGGTGCAGCCACAGGATTTGCATCCGCCTCATGCGTTGCAGATGCTTCCTGAGATTCAAGTGCAGCATTTGCCTGTGTTGCAGAAGTTGTCTGTACTACAGGTGTTGTCTGTGCTACAGGTGTTGTCTGTACTACAGGTGTTGTCTGTGCTGAAGGTGCATAAGGTGATACCGGCACAGGTGCTGTTGCAGCAGTATTCTCCCTTACTATAGCTTCCGGAATTGTCTTGGGCGCCTGAGGTACGGCCTGAGGTACAGGTGCCGTTGACGAGGCGGGTACAATTTCCGGAGCGGGCTTTTCTACAGTCGGCACCACTTCAGGAATGCTTTTTAATACATCATTTTCCATAAATAATCTCCCATTTTTATCTTTTCACACTAGTCTGTCTGTTATTCCATGTCGCTCCTGCTCAGAGAGCTTCTTCTTAATTATTTGCTATCAGTATAATCACCGTTTGTGAATTTTATGTGTTCAAATAATATTATATTTGTGAAAAAAAACAGACCGAAATTGCCAAGCAAATTCAGTCTGTTTCATTCTCATATTGATTATTGCTGCTTACTCTACAGTAACAGATTTTGCAAGATTACGAGGCTTATCAACATCAAGTCCTCTTGCAACACTCACATAGTAACCGAGGAGCTGAAGAGGAATCACTGCAAGGCTTCCTACAAAATGCTCGTCAACCTTTGGAATATATACAGTAAAGTCAGTTGCTTTCTCCGTCTCATATTTTCCATAGGTGGTCAGTCCGAAAAGATATGCTCCTCTTGCCTTGCACTCTACCATATTACTTATGGTCTTCTCATAAAGCTCCGACTGAGTGAGGATACCTATTACAAGAATACCATCTTCAATCAAGCTGATGGTACCGTGCTTAAGCTCACCTGCCGCATATGCCTCAGAGTGAATATAGCTGATTTCCTTAAGCTTAAGAGAACCCTCAAGACCTACGGTATAGTCAATACCACGTCCCACAAAGAATACATCCTTAGCATTAGCGTGGTTACTTGCAAACATCTGAATCTTAGTCTTTTCATCAAGAATAGACTGTATCTTATCGGGAATGGTCTGAAGCTCCTCAACATAGTTGCTTACAGTTGCTTCATCAATATTTCCTCTAACCTTGCCAAACTGGATAGCAATGCAATACGCCGCAATAAGCTGTGCACTGTATGCCTTAGTGGTTGCCACAGCAATTTCAGGACCTGCTACAGTATAGAAAACAGAACCTGCCTCACGAGCAATAGAGCTGCCTCGTACATTTACAATAGCCATTGTCTTGACACCGCGCTCATTTGCAAGGCGAAGTGCCGCAAGGCTGTCTGCAGTCTCACCTGACTGGCTGATGACAATCACCAATGCGTTCTTGTCCAAAATAGGATTTCTGTATCTGAATTCACTGGCAAGCTCAACTCTTACAGGAATACGCGCCAAATCCTCCAGCACATAAGAAGCGGTCATTCCGACATGCCAAGCGCTTCCGCATGCAACGATTACAATCTGTGAAATATTTTTAATATCGTCCTCAGATAATCCAACCTCTGAAAGATTGAGCTTACCGTCCTTGAGTACACTGTTAAGAGTATCGCGTACAACCTTAGGTTGTTCGTGAATCTCCTTCATCATAAAATGCTCGTAACCGCCCTTCTCGGCAGCCTCTGCATCCCAACTGATATGTGTAGTTTCTTTTTCTATTTCATCGCCGTTTAAGTCAAAGAAATGAACCTCACCGGCCTTAACCTGTGCAAACTCAAGGTCTCCGATATAATACACATCTCTGGTGTACTTAAGGATTGCCGGAACATCAGAAGCAACATAGCTCTCACCATCTGCAATACCGATAATCATAGGTGCATCCTTACGTGCAACCCAGATTTCCCCGGGATAATCCGTAAACATAAGCTCAAGGGCATATGCTCCTCTAACACGAACCAGTGTCTTAGCAATAGCATCAATAGGTCCGAGCTTATATTTCTTATAATAATAGTCCACAAGCTTAACAGCTACCTCTGTATCAGTATCACTGTAAAACTTGTATCCGTTCTTAATAAGCTTTTCCTTAAGCTCCTGATAATTTTCAATAATTCCGTTATGCACGCCCACAACCGCGCTCTCAACAGTACCGCTTCCGGAACCGGTGCAGTTACCGCTTACATGGGGATGTGCATTGGTCTGACTGGGAATACCATGAGTAGCCCATCTTGTATGTCCGATACCGCACAGACCGGGAAGTGTCTTTCCTGAATCAGTCTTCTCAATGAGATTCTTAAGCTTGCCGGTAGCCTTGACAACCTCTGCACGCTTTTCACCGTCTCTGACCGCAAGGCCTGCACTGTCATAGCCTCTGTATTCGAGTTTTGAAAGTCCGTCAAGCAAAATAGGAGCCGCCTGATGTCTTCCTGTAAATCCTACTATTCCGCACATAATTATCTCCGCATTCAATTACATATCTATAGCTTTAAGTTCTGCTCACTGCAGCCTTAGCTATTGGTTGCTAGTATAACATGATATATCATACTTTGTCACATATCAAAGTATTTCGGGTTTGTTGTCAGCTTCTTTACAAGCTTCCTAGGCAGCTTGTCATAGTTCTTGCCCAGCAGATAGCCGGCATACTTACTGGCGCACTGCATGTAAAAATGCGGAAGCTCCAAAGCCTTCTTTTCATTAATCAGTTTTCGGGTTGTGGCTGCCACAAGCTTCTTACCCTCGGATTCGGAGCTGATGCCCCTAAACACCTCCGGGTGCTGATTCTGCGATACTCCCAAGTCAAAATTACGATGGAGCTGCTGCGAATTGCTGTAGTTATGTGAATGTATTACCTTGGCATCTGCCTGATATCTGACAGCGTATCCGGCCTTTATCGCATTAGACGCAAAAATCATATCTTCATTAAAAAGAGTATGCCTTACAAATCCGCCCAGCTTGTCATACACCTCACGTCTGTAAGCAGCGCACACATCCGAACAAAAGAAGGTTTTTATACCCATTTTGTCAATGTCTCTGCGTGTCTTGGTCACGGATTGTTCGGGATAGTTGAACTCTCTTGATGCTGTCTCTAGAACTCCGCATTTATCATCGGCGAGCTGTCTTGCATAGGCTACAGCTATCATGCTCTTTTCCTGCTTGTAAAGTCCACCTATCAAATTCTCAAGCAACATATTATCCGCAGGGATTGCATCCTGAGTCATCATCACAAACGCAGGAGCTGTCGACTGTCTTACTGCTCGTCTTCTGGTTCCGCCATGATCGAACTCTTCCTTAGTAATATGGTGAACTTCCACATTGGGATACCTTTCCGGAAAATCCGTTCCCCACACCAGTTCATCAAAATATTTTTTTTCTGTGTTCATCAGGATTATCGTCTGAGGACGAAGCGTCTGCTTATTAAGTGCATCCAAAAGCAGAAACAGCTTCTTGTCCGGACGATAAACCGGGATAATAACATCTATATCCATTCCTGTCTCGCATTCTATAAAAGCAGCAGGAAAACCCGCTGCTTTTATAAATCAATTCATTTATTCACGACCGTAGTTCTAGTAGCTGACATAAGGGCTGGTCTCACTGTATATCTGAGAAGAGTACTCTTTAACAGTAGTTGAAGGGGTATAATTCTCATCTCCGAAAAGATACTGGTGAAGCCAAATTACATTGCTTTCAAGATTAACAGGAATTACACAGCTTCCTTTTGCTCCGATGGTTCCTGTTGTACGAAGCGAAGCCTCAGGAAATCCGTTCTCTGCAACAATGTTGTATCTTCCTATATTTTTAACCAACTCAAGGAAGGTATCTGAATCAAGTGAAGTAAGTACACTGCTTGATACAGTGTTGAAGGTTCTGACGATAGTATCGGCATCTGCCTTCTTAGCCTGATCCATAGCGGCCTGAAGCACCTCTCGCTGTCTCTCCGCACGCTTAAAATCATCACCGGCGGTATATCTGATACGGCAATATGCTGAAGCCTGAATACCGTTGAGAAGCTGATAGCCGGTCTGAGTCACAGGTGTATAGTCACACTTAAGTACCTCGCTGATACCAATCTGATAGTTATTGAGGTGATCAATTTCACTGCTGTCTACATCGATGTACACACCACCCAGGCAATCAATCGCATCAGCAAGTCCCTTATAGCTGATTGATACCCAGTTGCTGATATCAAGATCGAGATTTGAGTTAAGCATACTGATTGCAACATTTCCTCCGCCGAGCGCATATGCTGCATTACACTTCTGATATCCGCCCGAACCGGTATTGAGATAGGTATCTCTGTACACACTGCAAAGCTTAACATCACCGGTATCCTTGTTGATACTTGCAATAATAATTGTGTCACTTCTCGAACCCTTTTCAAGAGCGGAAATGCCTGTAGATGTAGCATCAATACCAAATAGAGCGATATTCATATAGCCGCTCATAGCACCGCCATCCTGAGTAAGCTCCTGAACCTCATCTGAAATACCCATATCCGCAGGAGTCAAATCATTGTTATCTACAATTGCGAGGCTGGGGCCACCGGCATTGTCTCCGTTATTATATTTATTGTTGAAGAAATATACCAATGCTGATACAAGTCCGACAATAACCAATATTTCCACAATAAAGATTACTATCTTAGCGCCGCCTCTTCCTCCGCGCTTTCCTGAATTTTTAGATGCCATTTCCAGCTCTCCTTAATATGCGTTTTTATTTATAAACCCTGTAAAGAAGGTCATAATTATTATTTTGATATCAAAAAAGAAGGTCCAATTTTCTATATAATATAAATCGTACTCTATTCTCTTTTTGATAGAGGTATCTCCGCGTAAGCCGTTAACCTGAGCCCAACCGGTAAGTCCCGGTCTTACCTGATGCTTAACCATGTATCTGGGAATTTCTTCCTTAAACTTCTCTACATACTGCGGTCTTTCCGGTCTTGGCCCGACAAGGCTCATATCTCCCGAAAGTATATTAAACAGCTGCGGCAGCTCATCGATACTTGTTTTTCTGATAAATCTTCCGATAGGAGTGACTCTCGGGTCGCCCTTAGTGGTCCAGCCCTTCTTCTCCTCATCTGCAGTCTGCACTCTCATAGATCTGAATTTGTACATATTAAAATTCTTACCATGATAACCGACTCTCTCCTGCTTAAAAAGAACCGGTCCCTTACTGGTAGTCTTTACCAGCAAAGCAGTGATGAGCATTATCGGTGAAGTGATAATAATTCCAAACAGTGAACCAAGGATGTCCACCAATCTCTTAATCAATCTGTTACCCGCATTTGAAAGGGGAACAAATCTGATATTTACCACAGCAAGTCCGTCCAAATCCTCTGTGTAGGGTTTACTTGAAACTATGCTGTTGTAATCAGGTACAAACTTAGTGTGAACACCATTTTTCTCGCAGATATTCACCATATTTTCAAAGAAATCATAATCCTTAAGAGACAGTGTGATCGATACCTCATCAAAGCTGTTTTCCTGAATCATTTTTTCAAGTGCATCGAGCTTATCTAAGACCTTGATGCCATAGTATTCGGTGCCTATCGGAACTTCATTGTCTAGAATTCCCACAACATTATAGCCCCATTCGGGATTCATTCGAATTCTGTCAATGTAGGCTTCTGCAGAGCGCGAATAACCTACCAGCAAAATATGCTTCTTATTGTATCCGTTTAATCTGATTCTGCGCAAAATACTGCGAATCATTATCCTGAAAAATGATTCCACACACATACTAAGGACAAAGAAAATCGCAATAACAGATCTCGCATACGGTCTTCCGTGGATAACACCGAACAAAGCGATAATAAGTACTCCGAGGCCAAATATATTTGCCCTCAAAAGCATCCAAAGCTCGCCCCACATGCCTGTCGTTCTCTTGGGTGTATACACATTTGTCATCAGATAAATGATGAGATATACAACAATCAAAAACGGAAGCAGTGTTACATAGCTTCTAAGAGGAAGAACTCCAACACCGGGCTCGCTCTCCAGAATATAAAATTTTATCAAATATGATAAAACAAACGTACCGCCTATAATAAGAGCGTCTATAAGCACCATCAGTTTGTTTAATACCGATTGATTATTCTTAATCATCTGTTCACCGACCTAAAGGTTTAGTTTGACACTATAATATGGTGATGCTTATATCATTATATGCCCCGCAACATCATCGGGCAAATTAAGATTTCTTAAGAAAAGGGGCACCGCATAAGCGGCACCCCTTGTATTTACTCTAAAAACTTCCACCACATGTGGTATAAAATTCTTAATTTCCGTCCTTAATAATAGGAAAGATATTTGCCCATAATTCTAACTGAATCTTAAACAAAGGACCCGCATTTTTTAATCCAAGCTTAACCTTGTGCTTTCGTCCCTCGGCACTGCGAGCGCGCTTGTATCCTTCAGCCAAACCTGCCATATACTGTCTGCCCATTTTTTTACGGGCAAAGAACACATATTTTGCGGCAAATCCTGCAAATAAAGGAAATAAATTAATCACTATCTGCCATACAGGCATATTCTTGGCTATAACATAGACATTATTAGCCGAAGACAATTCCGTTTTGCGAGTATTATATCTCGAGCCCGTCGATGCACTTCCGTAATGAAGTACCTTCGCTGCAGGCTCATATCTGTTGTAATAGCCGAAAAGCTTCGCTCTGTAACCTATGTCCAAATCCTCAAGATATGCAAAATGAAGCTCATCAAAATATCCAATTTTTTCAAATACGGCTCTGCGATATATTGCCGCTCCTCCGCATGCAGAGAACACATTGCCGGGCTTATCAAAATCTGCGGCGGGCTTTCCCTTACCGCGAGACCTGCTCCAGCCCAGACAGCAGTACAAATCTCCTGCATCATCAAGCAGCTTGTCATTATCCCACATAAGCATCTGAGCACTGACAGAGAAGCACTTTTTTCTCTTGCTGATGGCATTATATAGTCCCTGTACAAATCCCGGATACGCCTTGGTATCGTTATTCAGCAATATAACATAAGGGGTCTTGCTCTTTTTAATACCAAGATTTACGGCATGGCAAAAGCCTGTGTTCTCATCCAGGTATATCGTCTTCACCCAATCACAGCTCTTGAGATATTCCACACTTCCATCCGTCGAGCCGTTATCTATTACAAGCACCTCGTAACTCACGGTAGCCTGCTGAATTTCCGCTTTGAGAGATTCAATGCACTCCGGAAGAAACTTCATACCATCATAATTTGGAATTACGATTGTTACTTTTTCCATACTGTTTCCCATTCAGGCTGATACAACAAGGTATATCCTGCCGCAATGATAGCCTCTGAAAGATCATAGCTTAAGCAAGGGATATCACAGTCCTTCGGCAAAGTGCGATAATCAAATATTCTGTCCCACTGATTAATCACCACATCCGAATCCGATCTTCCGGTAGCAAGTGTATCTATGTAAGCAAAGCCTGTCACCTCTTCAAACAAGGGCCACAGCTCCTTACGTAATCTCAAGCAGCGAAGGTCCAACGCTTCCACATTCTGTGTCTGCAATGCTCTGTGCATATAACCGCTGTAGGCAGCAGGCATACCGAAATAATAGCCTGCACCATCACCGTCCATTGCTCCTCCGATGATTTTTCCGCTCTTGCTTCCCTTTAGGACACGTCCGCCTATTGCTCCGAGATTATCTCTAAACTTAAACGGATCGCTCTTGTAGTCAACTCTGTAAAATCCCAGGTGTCTGTTTCCTACAGCCTCTGCATCCCAGCCCATTGAATCAACCGCAGCCTGAACTGCTCTTCTTCCGGCCTCATAGGCATATGCCTTGCTCTGAGGATTGCCGGCAGTAGAATTACTGTGACATCTCCAATGATAAAGCACCTTGGGTATATGAACTATAGGTCTGTCATCCGCCATCCATACTCTGAGTACGAGGTCGAAATCCTGTGCGCCGTCATACTCAGCTCTGAGAAGAAGTCTTTTGAGCAGATCTGCTTCCACGACAGTAAAATGACAAACATAGTTATTGCTCAAAATGTAATCGGGATTAAAATCAAGCTTGTAGTGAGGCTCAGAAAATACCGTACCGTTCTCGTTACATTTATCCTCATCGGAAAAAACCATTTTAGGTCTTCCGTGAACAATGTTGGTACGCGAGAAAAGCTTGTCGCTTCCCCCGTTTTCATCCTCATACTTACCCGCATAAATCGCTCTGGCCATCTCGTACAAGGCATCCTCGGTGAGCATATCGTCATGGTCCAGCAATCCGATATAATCACCTTCCGCCTCCAAAATACCCTCATTGGTATTTTCGGCAATGCCTACATTCTTGGTCAGATGCATGTAATGAACTCTCTCCACATGCTTCTCGGGAGGCAATGATTTCAAATAGAAATCGAGTTCACGCTTTACGGTATTATCCTCAGAAGCATCCGCTATAACAAGCTGAAAATTGTGGTAGGTCTGGTTCAATACACTCGATAAAAGTTCCTTCAAGAAGTACTTGGGAGTATTATAAGCAGGAACTACGATACTAAACTTAATAGAGTCGTTAAGCACCGCCCATCTACGCTGACGTTCCTTCTCATCTTCAGAAAGGACATAAGGCTCATAGGGAGCCTTACGTCCTTCCATAATTTCTTCTTTAGCTGCATTGTAGGTGTTAACCAACCCATTGCGCTTCATATAATAATATGCTCTTTTTATATTTTCCTTCGATAAAATAGGCATATAAATCTCCGATCGAGCCATTCATAATGAATAGACTCGGAAATCGTCATACGATTTCCTTATTATCGAATATTTAATTCGATATATTAGAGCTGAGCCTTAAGATCTTCAGTAAGCTTTGCTACTCTAGCGTTAGCATCCTCTACACTGTTTCCCTTAACACCCATATAGAACTTAATCTTGGGCTCGGTTCCTGAAGGACGTGCACAGCACCAGTTATTATCAGGAAGCTCAAAATAAAGAACATTAGATGCAGGAAGTCCGGTTGAGCTCTTCTCGCCGGTCTTCATATCAAGAACAACTCCGGTCTTGTAATCTCTAAACTTGAGGACCTCAAGATCGCCAAAAGCCTTGGGAGGATCGTTACGAAGCTTCTCCATAGTAGCTGCAATCTGAGCAGCTCCATCGATTCCCTTCATTGTAATGGTATACTGAGTCTCCTTGAAGTAACCGTACTTCTCGTACATCTCTACCATCATATCCCAAAGAGTCTTGCCCTGCTTCTTGCAGTATGCAGCAACCTCGCAAAGTCCCATAACTGCTACGATAGCATCCTTATCTCTTGAATGTGTTCCGATAAGGCAACCATATGACTCCTCAAGTCCGAATACATAATTGTTGCAGCCGGTCTGCTCGAAAATCTTAATCTGCTCACCGATATACTTAAATCCGGTAAGAACCTCGATAGTCTTAACACCATAAGCATCGCTGATAGGGAATGCCATGTTGGTTGTAACGATAGTTGTAACAAGTGCAGGATTTTCAGGCATAGTACCCATAGCTGCACGCTCTCTGAGCTGGTATTCTGCACTCAGCATACCTGACATATTACCTGTGAAGGATACGTACTCTCCGGTCTTGGTATCCTTGCAATATACACCGAGACGGTCTGCATCGGGATCGGTAGCAAGTACAATGTCTGCATCCTTTTCCTTAGCAAGACGAAGTGCATAGGTAAATGCCTTGGGATCCTCGGGATTAGGATAATCAAGAGTAGTAAACTCAGGATCAGGACCCTGCTGCTCTTCAACAACATATACGTTCTTGAAGCCAAGTTCCTTAAGTATTCTTCTTACAGGAAGATTACCTGTTCCGCAGAGAGGAGTGTATACAATCTTGATATCATCTGCCATTTCCTTGATGATTTCAGGATGAATGATAAGCTTCTTAAGCTCTGCCATGTACTTGTCATCGATTTCGCTTCCGATAACTTCATAGAGACCTGCTGCAATAGCATCCTCCTTGCTCATGGTCTTTACATCATGATAATTGGTAATAGCACGAACCTCATCAATGATTCCGGTGTCGTGAGGAGGTGTAACCTGTGCGCCATCCTCCCAATATACCTTATATCCGTTGTACTCCGGGGGATTGTGGCTTGCAGTAACCATTACACCTGCAGTACAGCCAAGCTCTCTGAGTGCAAATGAAAGCTCGGGAGTAGGTCTGAGTGAATCAAAAATGTATGCCTTGATTCCGTTAGCTGCAAGGCAAAGAGCAGTCTCCTGTGAAAACTCGGGGCTCATGCGACGGTTATCACATGAAATAGCCACGCCCTTCTTGGGATCTCCGTTCTTAAGAATATAGTTTGCAAGACCCTGTGTAGCCTTACGTACAGTATAAATATTCATTCTGTTGGTACCTGCACCGATTACACCGCGCAAACCGCCTGTACCAAACTCAAGCTCCTGATAAAAGCGCTCCTCAACCTCGTTCTTGTCGTTGCTGATAGCCTTAAGCTCGTCCTTAGTTGCCTGGTCAAAATAGTCATCGTTCAACCAAAGGTCGAATTCTTCCTGATATCCCATGACTCATCCTCCTGTTAATGTATACTTGTTGCTAAATTTATAGTTTCTTCTGTACTTAATTCTCGTGTATACAAAAGTCATTTTGCGACAATATGCAAGCCTTTTATACCAAGCTCGCATCATCGCACATTTGAAATAATTTTATCACGAATACCTGATAAAAAAAAGAGAAAACCTTTTCGTTTCATCAAATTCTCAACGAATAATCACTTCTGTCCAACGAAAAATTCGGATTGTAATAGGGGTCACCCTTTTCAAGCGCATCCTTCCATTTTTCCTTAAAATCAGAAGCCTCTTTGTTGTATCTTTCAGCATTTTTACCCTTTTCATCGCTTCCTCTCGAAATCGATTCATAGTGATACAATTCCGCAAAAGGAGTAAAGATATTCAGGTAACCCAGCTGTCTTGCTCTCAGGCAAAAGTCCACATCATTCAAAGAGATTTTGAAGTTCTCATCCAAACCGCCCAATTCCTTGTAGATAGCACTCTTAACCATCAGACATGCGCCGGTTACGGCAGTGACATTTTGAGCATAGCACAGCCTTCCCATATAGCCGTAATTAAGATTGCTGATTCCGTAGTGAGTATGACCTGCGGTCCTGTGGGCACCGAGTCCGATTACTATTCCCGCATGCTGTACGGTATTATCCTGATAAAGAAGCTTACCTCCGACGCAGGCAACATCAGGGCGCTGCGCATACATAAGCAATTCCTCCATCCACTTGGGTTCAATCACTTCGGTATCATTATTAAGAAGCAGGATATAATCGCCGTCCGCATCCCCGGCTCCAAGGTTATTTACCGCCGAATAATTGAATTCTCCGGTAAACTTAACCACTCTTACATTGTCGAGCTTTTCAATCTCCTTGTAGTATTCAAAGATGCTGTCCTCGTTACTATTATTCTCAATTACAATGATTTCATAATTTTTCCAGGTACTTTTTTCTATGATGGAATTAATACATCTTTTCAAATCACCGACATGATTTCTGTTGGGAATGAGGATAGAAATCTTGGGTTCTCCCTGTATTTCATATGTAATCTTAAAGATTGTCGCAAAAGCTCTTGTCGAGGTTAATTCAAAGTTTTTGTAACCCTTACTCTCCAAATATGAACGGACTGCTCCCTTTGCTGCATCAATCGCATAGCTCTTTACACTTATATCCTTGGCAGTGCTGCCTGCGTGAGATCTCCAATAATAAAGAAGCTTAGGCACATGCACGATTTTTTCAGCCTTAGAAGTAAGACGCAAAATCAAATCATGATCCTGACTGCCGTCGTATTCTTTCCTGAAAAGTCTTCCGTCTGCCTTTATACTTTCGGCCAGCTCTCGGGTGAATACCGAAAAGTGGCAAATATAGTTATTGGTACTCAGATTATCCGGAGAGAAGTCCGGCTTAAAGTGAGGAGTAATCATCTTATTAATGGATTTGCCTGTAAAGGTTGTTTCGTCGCAATACAAAAAGTCTGCGCCCTCACCGCAAATCACCTTCATATATTCATAGAGTACCGAAGGATGTATCAGGTCATCATGATCAAAAAGGCCGATATAGTCTCCGCTCGCAAGCTCGTAGCAGGCATTCGTATTTTCAGAGATTCCCGCATTCTTCTCTAAACGCTTGTATACTATTCTGGAATCCTTTTCCCTGTATTCACTGACAATACGCTCGACATAATTGTGTTCTGCATCAGAGCCGTCAGCAAGGCACAGCTCCCAGCCTTCATAGGTCTGAGCCAGCACCGAATCAATCATCTCTCGAAGAAAGATTTCGGGAGTATTATAGAGAGGCACTAATATACTGAATACAATCTTACGCTCAAATACTGTTTCTCGCTCTGCCTTGATACGCTCGGCATCGGGAAAGGATACCGTTCCATATCTTTTCTGTGCTTTACTCCTCAGTATTCTTGAATTGAGTTTTTTGAAAAAGCCTTTGGGGCCACCAAGATTTTTGACACGCTTCCAATTCTTTTCGACACTGTATTTAATTGATGCCAGTTTGCCGTTTAGTCCCATCATTAATCACACTTCCGTAATTACTTTATCATCAATTACCTTATCATCAATTGCTTTATCATCTGTTTTCGATAATCTTATCCGACCATATGCAGGATTCCTTGCCGGAGCCCGACAGCTTGATACCGACCGTGTATCTGCCCTTCGGAAGGTCAAGCGGAGACAATCTTGTTAAAAATCCGCACATAGCAATATTTTGGGCGGCCGGGAGCATTTCCTCCACGTCGGGTCTGTACACGTCCCTGCATTCTGCCTCCAATATCTGTCCGTCCTCACTTTTCAATAGAATCGACTTCCCGATAAGTACATGATCTGCTCCGGGGACGTACACCCATCCGTCAATCCAGAAAAAGTCCTCATCCCCGGGATTAAATCTTCTCTGAAGAGTACTGTGATCTATTGTATATCTGAAACCGAAGGTCTTCTTCAGATTACCTGCATTGTGAGTCTTTTTATTGTCCCCATGACTCACCGGTGCAAATTTACTTCTCCATCCAAAATCCTGAGCCGGTGTCTTCAGACTGCATATATATTCAGAAGAATTGTCTATAAGCGAAGCACTATGATAAGGATCATACGCCTTAAACTTAGGATGTCTGCTGTAGAGGCCTTCCTTTTCTGTAAGCAATCTGTTCCATTTTGCATCGCTGTCTCCGTCAAAGCCTCGTGTCAGAGATTCATGATGAAGCAACAGTGCCCCGTTACACTGAACATTCTTTAGTCCGGCCTCGACTAATTTAAAGCAAAAATCTACATCGTTGTAAGCAACCTTCAGACTTTCGTCAAGGCCACCTACTTTTTCATAGTCACTTCTTTTGACCATGAGACATGCTGCAGTCACTCCAAGCATTTCGTAGTCTACTCTGTTACGACCGTAATATCTGTTCCTGTCATCGCTCTTTTTCTGCAGCTGATGCGACGGACCTATGCCTAAGCTGGTTACACCGACATGCTGAATACTGATACCGTCGCCATAGCGAAGTCTTGCTCCTACAGCTCCTATATCCTTGCGGGAAGCATATCCTGCCATAAGCTTCATAAACTGCGCATCAACCACCTGCACATCATCATTCATCAAAAGGATGAGCTCGCCGGTGGACCTGGTTACACCAAAATTACATAATGCGGAAAAGTTAAATTCCATCGGATGGTGGTAATACGAAAATGTGTACTTATCTGAAAGCTCGACACATTTTGCTTTATTAACCTCATTGCTTCCGTTATCTACAACTACAATCTCGTAGTTACCGTATTCTGTAATATTTCGAATATGAGCCACACAGCTTTCGAGGAGCTCCGGATTATCCTTTGAAAGGATTACCACCGAAACCCTTGCATTATGGGGTTTATAGCATATCCTGTACAAGTCTCTGTCGGCATCCTTGATAAACTCAGCGGACAATCCCCTTCTTTCCAATGCAGCTTTTCTGATATCCAATCCATCAGCTCCACAGCCAACAAGGACGCGAGCGATGTTTGCATCATCCTCCAGGAAACTGCTAACAATAGCCTCAACCCTTGTATATGCAGCATAATATGCAGGAGTGTCCTCTACCATACCGGTCTCTGCACTTATTCCACCCGATATGGCTATACCGTCAGATATGGCATTATATATAGAATCAATAATATCCAGGCTCATAACAGAACGATGATATATAACTCTGTTTATATGAGCCACTCCGTTGCTCCCGGCAATTTCTGTTGCCTTCAGAGCAATATCATAAAGAGCCAATGCATCGGTGTAATTAATCTCCTTTACACGCACATTCGCTCCTGAAATTTTCTCTGCAATTGATCTTTTCAGAAATATGAATTCACCAAAATATGAAAATGAAAGCAGGGTTTCCTGAGAATAGTCCGGCTTAAAAAACGGACACATTCTCATACCCACGGATCCGACCTCACAAATGTAATCCTCATCGCCGTAGATAACACCTACTTCTTTAGAATTATCAGAGAGAGCCTCTGATAAATATGTAACTATTGCTTCAGCAAAATAACCGGTCTTTGTGCAGTAAACTACCCATTCTCTGTTGTTCACAAGGAAGTCGGCCAAATTTTCAGATGCAGCCTTAGTTTCATTTTCACGAATCCATGCCACATATGTATGCTTCCACTCAAACACTGACCTTTGGTACGAAGTCATCAGATTTTTATCCGTATTGCTTCGTATCGGAGACACCAGTGAATGTGCCTTTTCATCTGCTATTCTCACAAGCTTTTTTAATTTGCTGCTCATCTTTATCCCCGCAAAGTATCACCGCCAAAGCCTTTGCCTTATCCGGTGTGTTCAGCATTAACGTCTGAACAATCTTCCCAATCCACCTGCGGGCTTGGGTTCGGGAAGTCTGCTTCCCATATTCTCCGAAAGAGGAGTGATTTCCATATCTATTTCGAGAAGATTCTCTTTCTTGTCGACTGCGCCGGCAAGTGAAAGAGTAAAACCGGGATCCTCGGTTCCAAACGCATATAGTCTGTCGCCGATTTTGCTTCCGTTGCAGGAATCTCCCCTGCCTTCCACGGTAAGTTCATCTCCGTTCCAGGTAATCGAATTAACCGCAACAATACATCTCTCACTTGTAGGATCGATTCTGAGCCTTTTAACTCCGCCATCCATTTTGAGTGTATACTTACCGTCCTGCATTCTGGGGAACATAGATGTATCCTCGGAAAATCCGGCACCACGGTCTACATATACCTGCATCTTGCCTACTTTTGCGGTACCCTTACCCATATCCTCGGGCTTAATCACTCTATTACCGATTAACTGTCGAATCTCGCTGAGTGATTTATGGTTACCGGTAACAGTCTTCTGGAAAAACTTTTCATCCTTACGGTATGCAGAAGCAGTCTGCTCATCCACACCTATCTCAGCAAGCAATTCTCCACCGTCAATACAGTTACGGCGCTCATCCTCCATCAGATAACAGTAGAGGCTTCTGAAGGCAAGCTCTTTGGTGAATTTTTTTTCACGTGCCACCCACTCGTAGTCAATTACGGTCCACTTGTCTCCATCCACAAGAATATTTGAGAAAATCAAATCCATATCTGCGACAGACATGTTCTCGTTATATCCGATTCTGTCCACATACTCCATGAACAATGCTCTAAAGCCCTCAGTATCAGCCTTAAATACCTTTTCATCAAGGAGCTCCTCGAGTCTTCTACCGGGAACAATCGGGAAGCATACCGCCTTGCCATCCTCTGTAATCTCGCAGGGGCAAATCTCCAGCTTGCTTCCATTATATCTCTCACATAAAAGCTTATAGTTTTCAGCCATACGAAGCACATGCTCTGATGCGCTGTCATTAAGCGGCCTCTTCTCAACCTTATTTTTATCAGTAATCTTTGTAACTATACATCCCGACAAATCTCTGTCATTGGAATATCTCGCATAAATCACATCCGGCTTATTACCCAAAACCATTATGTAAGAATTCGAGAACAGAGGAAATTCTTTTTCACTAAGAATGTTCTCAAAGGCAAGCTTCTCATCAAAAAGAAGAAGTCTGTCTCTGTCGAAATTGCGAATATTATCCTTGAGCTCACCGTTTTCAGGAAGTCTGTCCGGTGAGAACAATGTATGCATAAACTTATAATCCGGGTACGGATAATACATATGACATTTGTCATCAGCAAAGCCGCACTTTTTTGCAATCTCAAGAAGTCCTCGCTGAGTAAAGGTTCTCGCTGTGCCCTCATTGGGATAATCTTCTATTCCCTCAAACAAGGTACCTGCATGATCCTCACGGCATCCCGCAAAATACTTGAGTCCGAATTTATTCTCAATTGCTATTACAATCTGTCCCTCGGGAGCCAGATGCTTTTTCAAAATCCTGAGGAAGGTCTCGTAAGGATTCTCCCCACCTATATATGCACGACCATACTCGAAAACTCCGATAAGACAAATAACATCGTAATCGGTATCCAAATCCGGCTCGATATCCTGGAAATTACCCACATGAATAGTAACATTGTCACAATACTCATGACGATATGCATTAATTAAGCTTCTCTGTCTTGAAAGATCAACGCAATCAACAGAACCCGCTTTTTTTGACAGCGCTCCTGTAATTGCTCCGCATCCGCTTCCTACCTCAAGCACCTTGGTCTGCTTAGTCATGGGAAACCACTCAATGATATTCTCTCTTATGGGTGACAAATGATAGAGAAAGGGCCAGCTTCCCTTTTCCTCAATAATGCGGGGATATTCCACCTCCGCATTGTTTTTTGCCACCTCAAGAATTGCAGCTTCTATCTCGCCGTCACTGTAGAGATCCTCGCCGCAATAATGAGTGTAATCCAGTTTAATTTTTCCAATCTGTTCGTTTTCCATATATCTCCGCAAAAGTAAATCAACCGTTTATTTTGTTCACGGTAATATTACTCATCATATCGTAGTAGCCTACAGAATCCTTATCGGATACCACAGTGATATCAAGGCAATAATAAAGCCTGTGATATACCTCAAAATTGGCATCCCTGTGACCGGTTACTCCCAATGAAAGGAGGTAATTGCCGCCCTGAAGATTCATCACCTGCTCAAATGTCACATCTATCACATCTCCTGCCTGTGCCGAATCTGTGAATGCTCTTTCAAGCATAGTATTGGTTCCGGTAATATCTGTACCCTTTACATCAGTAAAGGTAAATGCAAAAATCGGCTCGGGAACAAACTCCTCAAACTTAACCTTCACATGAATACCGAATTTAGTTCCCTTAATTATCGTGTTGGTGCGTCGTCCACCCTCATCAGTAAAATAGATATCCTTTATATAAGCCTGACCGTTGCCGTATTCCTCGGTGTTCGGATTTAATACCATTTGACTGTCGTTGGAAGTGTTCTCCTTCTTGGTCTCGCCTTCCTCACCGGTATCATACTGACCGACCAACACCTGCTTATATATATCAATCATTTCCTTGGCAGAGCCCTCCCCAAGAAGCTTACCCTTGTTGAGTAAAAATACTCTGTCACAGTACTTTGATATACTTGAAAGGTCATGGCTTACAAACACAATTGTCTTGCCCTGACGCTTGAATTCATCAAATTTTTTATAACACTTTGCCTGGAAGAAGGTATCTCCTACAGACAACGCTTCATCAACTATCAAAATCTCGGGGTCAATGTTGATAGCAACCGCAAAAGCAAGGCGCACGAACATTCCCGATGAATATGTCTTTACAGGCTGATACACATAATCGCCTATATCTGCAAACTCAAGAATCTGAGGGAGCTTTTTTTCAATCTCCTCATTGCTAAAACCGAGCATGGTACCGTTCAGATAAACATTCTCAATTCCGGTATATTCCTGGTTAAATCCTGCACCAAGCTCAAGCAAAGCTGATATTCTTCCATCTATATCAACCTCACCCTCATTAGGGAAAAGTACACCGGTAATGATTTTTAAGATAGTAGATTTACCGGAGCCGTTGGTACCGATAATTCCTACTGTCTCGCCTTTTTTAATATCAAGGCTGACACCCTTAAGTGCATAGTTGAGTCCGGGCTTTCTCTTACCGCGGAGCAGTCCG
The DNA here is from genome assembly GCA_024403475.1 of Lachnospiraceae bacterium. Classification (GTDB taxonomy): domain Bacteria; phylum Bacillota; class Clostridia; order Lachnospirales; family Lachnospiraceae; genus AC2028. Next base: position 24,747 of record JAKSRU010000008.1, read on the forward strand.
AATGCATCCAGCAGCCTGTCCTTAGGCTTACGGTATAGCTTATATATTTTTTTCACATCCTTTAAGTGGATGGCAATATCTTTTTCAGACATATAAATCTCCATTTCATTTTTGAAATGTGAGCGCACTATGCAGTGCATCCCTCGCGGATGACACAAATAGTGCGGTGTGAGAAATCTGTTTTCACACTAATCTCCGTATTACAGTACATCCGCAAAATGTACTCTCAGTCTCTCAAATACAGATGTACCGATTACCATAAGCACAATAGTAATTCCCCAGAAATACAAGGTATACCAGCCATGCTGGAAGAACCATACCTTGTCGTAGACTGCTTCTCTGTAGCCGTTAACGATATACACCAGCGGGTTAATCATCAACACTCTCTTAAGCGTCTCATTGCTGAAGGAAGCTATATCCCACATGATAGGTGTGCCCCACATAAGTATCTGGAGAAGAATCGTAATCATCTGGGTAAGATCCTTGAAAAATACGCACACTGCAGAGGTCGCATATACCAACGCCAGCACCAATGCAAAAGTACACAAGCTGTAATACAAAATCTGCACAGTATAAAAGCTCGGATAATATCCGTATACCGATGACAACACCAGCAAAATACAAATGAAAAATGCATGTGTAAACAGCGCCGCTACAACTCTGATTATCGGAAGGATACTGATATTAAATACAACCTTCTTAACCAAATAGTTATAGTCAATCAAACCGTTTGTACCGCTGTTTAATGCCTCATTAAAGAAAAACCACGGCACCAGGCCGGATGTCAAAAAGAGTACAAACGGTACCTCTGAGCCACTGCTTCTCTGATTCGGAAAAATCAAACCGAAAACAACATAATAAAGCGCAACTGTTACAAGCGGCTGAATCATACCCCATACAATTCCCAGATACGATCCCGCATAACGCTTTCTGAAATCATTCTTTGCAAGCTTCCAAATCAACTTACGATTACTAATTGCCTCAGCAAAAATATTCAATTTATTCTTTGAGGGATTACTCATAAGCTAATGTCTTCCGTCCTATTTATTTAAGTCAGCAATACTTCCCCACTTGGTATCTCTTTCAGAGAAAATGAGCTCCATATCGTCAGTGATGGGCCATTCTACTCCTACATCAGGATCATTGTACATGATTCCGCCCTCATCGCCGGGATGATAAAAATCTGTGCACTTGTAGCAAAACTCTGCATAGTCACTTACTACAAGGAAGCCATGCGCAAAGCCTTCGGGAATATAGAACTGCTTATGATTCTCTGCAGTAAGAAGAATTCCGTGCCACTTTCCATAGGTTTTTGAGCCTTTTCTCAAATCTACGGCAACATCAAAAACCTCACCCTTGATAACACGCACAAGCTTAGCCTGAGGATGTTCAATCTGGAAATGAAGTCCTCTGATAACACCTCTCTTGGATGCCGACTGATTATCCTGTACGAATACTCTGTCTATTCCGGCCTCCTTCATATCTCTTGCATTGTAGGTCTCAACAAAATATCCTCTTGCATCACCGATTACATTGGGGGTGATTATCTTAAGTCCTTCTATGTCGCACTCTTCTACCAATATCTTACCCATAGTTTTCCTCACCTTTATCGTATATTTAGTAATAATAAATATCCAAATCAACATTGCCGACAATACCATCAATAGAACCCTTTGATGAATACTGCCACATTGTATAATAGCCTGTGTACTGCGGAACGCTCACCCACTCTGCGTTCCATATCTCATATTTATCAAGCACCGATGTGTCCAAATTGTGATACAACCAGCTTCTCGAAGCATAGACACCCGCATTATATCCGGCGTTCACTGCAGTTCTGCAAAAAGCATCGCACACCTTGGTTCTTGTTTCAACATCAAGACCATCTGCGCGGCCGTTACCGCCGGCGCCCTCCGTATCTATATAGATGGGAAGCTTAATATCATATTCTCTTACCATCGATACTACTGCCGAAGCTTCTTCCACCGCTTCGGTCTCATTGACCGCCTGAGTGAAGAAATATACTCCCACCTCAAGGCCTGCTGCCAACGCGCCTCTTATGTTCTGAACAAAATTAGGATCCTCGACAAGTGCACCGGTGACAGAGCCTCTGTATCCTGCTCGGATAATAACAAACTGCACTCCTGCAGCTGCCACCTTATCCCAGTCGATATCTCCCTGGTACTTTGAAACATCGATACCAACCTTCTGTCTCGTTCCGCCGGCCTTGAGCTTGACCATCTGATTTTTATCAGCTTCAGCTGCTGCCTCAGCTACTGCTGTATCCTCAGCCTCAGCATCGATTTCCGCTTCAGTCTTTATCAACAGCTTGATGTCATCAATGACCACATACTCCACACGTTCCTTTACTCTGACCGTAGTTGCTGTAGTAGGAACCTTGTAGCCCTCCAGGGGAAGAAGCTGAACCTGATAATCTCCGGATCTGAGTGAACCGGCATATATCACTCCGTCCTTATCCAAATCCCTGTATTCACTCGAGCTTCCTGATGCATCTGTAATTCTTATAGTAAAGCTTATGTCCTTAACCAGCTCTCCGCCATAATCTATAACCTGAACTCGTAAGTCCTTTTCCACAGATGTGGCAAGTATTGATAGCCTGTTGGACATATCTCCGGCATTTTCCAGGAATTCATTTCTTTCCTGGTCAAAAAAAGTCGGATCTGCCAAAAATCCATTCAGATTGTCACCAACCTGTCCGGTAAAGTATGTAGTTCCGGAGTCGTTTACGGCGGTTCCGCCCACAACTCCTTCGCTCCCGGCAACTCCGTTCACGGATGTACCGGTTCCGTCATTACCGTTATTGTTTCTATTCCCGGCATTCAAAAGAGAGGTGATACCGCCGTTTGAATAAACAACAATTATCAGCAGAAGTACCACCACTCCCAAGCAACCTATTATAGATAGCTTTTTTAGCCTAGAGTCCATTTGCAACCTCTATAAGATATTTTCCGTACTCTGTCTTAAGAAGAGGCTCAGCAAGCTTGAGAAGCTGCTCCTTATCGATAAAGCCTCTCTTGTACGCGATTTCCTCGATGCATGAAACATAGAGTCCCTGTCTCTTCTGAATTGCAGAGACAAAATCTGCTGCCGCAAGCAGCATATCATGGTTACCGGTATCAAGCCATGCAAATCCCCTTCCAAGAGTCTCAACACTGAGTACTCCTCGCTCAAGATATGCATTGTTTACAGAGGTAATCTCAATCTCACCTCTTGCGCTTGGCTTTACGTTCTCAGCAATTTCAACAACACTGTTGTCATAGAAATACAATCCGGGTACAGCATAATTACTCTTAGGCTGAGCAGGCTTTTCCTCAATAGAAACAGCCTTTCCGTTCTCGTCAAACTCAACAACGCCATACTCTCTGGGGTCTCTTACATAGTAACCGAAAATAGTTGCGCCACCTTCGGTTTCAACTCTCTGCGCTGCACTCTTAAGTACCTTTGAAAAGCTCTGTCCATAGAAAATGTTATCTCCGAGCACAAGCGCAACTGCATCCTTTCCGATAAATTCCTTACCGATGATGAACGCATCAGCAAGTCCTCTGGGATACTCCTGAACTGCATATGAAAAGCTCATTCCAAGCTGACTTCCATCTCCGAAGAGTTCCTCAAATACGGTAATATCTCTGGGAGTGGAAATGATAAGAACCTCTCTGATTCCCGCAAGCATAAGGGTTGAAAGCGGGTAATAAATCATGGGCTTATCATATACAGGCATTATCTGCTTAGATATAGCCTTTGTAAGAGGGTAAAGACGAGTGCCGGATCCGCCGGCAAGTATTATACCTTTCATGTCATTCTCCTATTTATACATTTCATAGCGAAAATATGTCCGCCATATCATTGTGTTTGAGCTGAAAATCAACCCAAAACAAATTACTTACCTGAATACATATCCTCATAATACTTCTGATAGTCACCGGAGGTTACATTATTCATCCATTCTTCATTCTCAAAGAACCAAGCAATAGTCTTCTTAATACCATCCTTGAACATAGTCTCGGGATACCAGCCGATTTCTGCCTTAATCTTATCCGGAGCAATTGCATATCTGCGGTCATGACCTTTTCTGTCCTCCACATAAGTGATAAGCTCCTGATTAATATACGCTTTTCTGGGGTCTCCTTCGGGAAGCATCTCCTGAAGAGTATCGAGAATAATATTAATAATCTCAATATTCTGCTTCTCGTTGTGTCCGCCGATATTGTAGGTCTGGAATAATCTGCCCTGCTCCTGAACCATATCGATTGCCTTTGCATGGTCCTCGACATACAACCAGTCACGAACATTCTTTCCATCACCGTATACAGGAAGCTTCTTTCCGTGAAGTGCATTATTGATAATCAGAGGAATGAGCTTTTCAGGGAACTGATAAGGTCCGTAATTGTTAGAGCAATTAGTGATATTTGCAGGGAACTTATAGGTGTCCATATATGACTTTACAAGCATATCTGAAGAAGCCTTTGATGCTGAATAAGGGCTATGAGGATCATAAGGAGTTGTCTCATAGAAAAATGCATTATCATCATCGGGAAGTGAGCCGTATACCTCGTCTGTAGAAACATGGAGGAACTTCTTGCCTTCCTTGAAACTGCCGTCAGGGAGCTCCCATGCTGCCTTTGCACAATTGAGCATTACCGCAGTACCAAGCACATTGGTCTGAACAAATACTTCAGGATTCTTGATTGAGCGATCGACATGGCTTTCAGCTGCAAAGTGTACAACGCGATCAATGTCGTTCTCAGCAAAAATCTTGGCAATAGCATCCTTATCACAGATATCTGCCTTTACGAATGTGTAATTCTCTTTATTCTCGATATCCTTGAGGTTCTCAAGATTTCCTGCATAGGTAAGTACATCTACATTGATAATTCTGATTTCATCACCATATTTCTTAAACATATAGTGAATGTAATTTGAACCGATAAATCCGGCTCCTCCGGTTACAAGATATGTTCTCATTTTCTTTTATCCTTTTCTTCCTTTACTTTAGCGAATTTATTGTTAAGCACTGAGTGCGACTGTCAACTAATATCCAAGGTATGATTTATTCAAATCAACCTTACCGCTTATACCATCTATCGTTCCCTTGTCGGTGTACTGCCACATTGAGTAGCTTCCGGTATAAGTACAGGTGCTGTTATACTGAGCAACCCAGATTTTATAGCCTGTAAGCTGACTCGCATCAATCTTGGTGGTGAGCCAAGATTTATTTGCATAAATACCTGCGGTATATCCGGCATTCTGAATGGTCTTGCAGAAGGTCTTACATACCGAAGTTCGTGTAGCGACATCAATCTTGTCACCTCGTCCTCCACTGGCCTCTACATCCAGGAATACAGGATATGAAATCGTATATCCGGAAATTCTATCGAGCACCATTGATGCTTCATATACTGCTTCTGCATCATTAATTGCCTGTGTTACAAAATAAACACCAATCTTAAGGCCGGCTGCCTGCGCCCCCTCTATATTCTTCTTGAAGTTGGCATCATCAATCAGTCCGCCGAGAGTTGAGCCTCTGTAACCGATTCTGATGATTACATAGCTTACTCCGGCTGCCTTAACTTTACTCCAGTTAATATCTCCGTTCCATTTTGAAACATCGATTCCCAAAGTACCGCTTCCAACCACCATGGCTCCGGTATTATCAAAATTATAAAGAACTCCGTTAATTACCTGCTCACCCGTTACAGGTTTGCCATCCGAAGTATAATAATAAGTCTTGCCATCAATAGTCTGCCATCCGGTGTAAATTGAATTAGCATAATAGAAGGTAGGGAAGGGATTGGCTGTGCAGTCAATATAGCAAGCCTCTCTGTAATTTCCGTTATCTTCCTTCACATAGAGCTGAACCGTCTTACCGTTTACTGTTGCCGTAAGCTTATTTGTTGTCGCATATACAGTCACGGCCAGAGTTGCTGTTACTGAGGTATCTGTCGACTGAGTAATAACAATATTTGCTGTTCCTGCTGCCACTCCGGTAACGGTAATCTTTCCGTCTGTTCCGATGGTTGCAGTTGCGACTGCACTGTTTGAACTGGTAACAGTAACATCTGCTGAAGTAATACCGGTCAAGGTGGCCTGAACAGATGCAGTTCTTCCACTCAATACTCCGAGTGTAGTACCGGCCAATGAAATGCTTCCCTTTGTTGCTTCAGTAACGGTTACATTAACTGTCTTTGTACCGAGTACGGTTTCACCATCCTTCAAGGTGAGTGTTACAGTAGCTGTTCCTGCTGACACTCCTTTAACAGTAAGCTTTCCGCTGCTGTATTCAGCTGTAGCTGCTGTTCCGCTGACAGCTGCACTTACTGCCGGTGCTGCCGCATTTGTTGTGGTAACAGTGACATCAACGCTTGAACTCTCGCCAACCTTAACGCTTACACTATCGGCACATGTAACAGAGCCTGATGCTGTCTGAGTACCCGAATCTCCCTGTACCTCGCCTTCTGCTACCATCACAATAGAATTACCGCAATCAAGGTTTGCCAAAGAAAACGGCATATTAATTACATTTTTATCTGTAATAGCCACATAAGTATTAGCCGTTGAGCTGGCTACATAAGTAACTGTATCGGCAAGTGTACCGCTACCGGAATCGGCTCCATCTCTTGCCGTATCCTCTGTTGCCTCATTTACATCACCTGCTCCGAGAATTTCGTCAGCTACATTTACCCTCTCGTACGCAATCTCAGATCTTACATCCGGCTTTGCATCTGAAGGGAGTACATAACCGGCATATTTAGTTGTATCAAGTGCTTCCAAATGAAGCTTGTACGAACCGGCTGCTATATCCGAATAGTAAATAACTCCGTCCTTGTCTGAATCCGTCCAAGTCTGAATGGCTCCTGAAGGAGTTGTTACTGTTACTACAAAAGGTACATTTGCAATAAGCTTTCCCGTATTCTTATTAACAATCTTTATCTTAAGATCCTTCACAACAGATACGGTTTCAAAGGCTATTTCAACCTCATTTGTATATTCTATTTCCTGATACTGATTCTCTTCCGGAATAACGACATCAACTACAGCACCGCCTGATGTTCCGCCGATTTTTTCATTGTAGGCTGACTGAAGACCCACACCACCGATGGTACTGATACCCGCAAGTTGAGAACCGGCACCTGCCAACTCCGAATTATATGCTATTCCATTAGCATTAATATTGCTTGACGGTTTATTAAAAGGCTTCTTGATAAGCACATAACCGCCGGCTACTACAAGTGCAAGCACCACACATGCCGCAAGCACAATCATCAGGCGTTCCATGGCGCCGAGGGAAGTTTTTCTGCTTTTCTTCTCCTCCGCCTCGTCTTCAAAATAATCGTCCTGAATATCCTCATCCTCTATCGGTTTATTTCGATATTGCATAGGACGTGCAGCTGTAGTTCTGCGTGCAGGACGCGCGGGTTCTTCCACGCTAACTATAGGTTTCTTGTGAACTCTTACTCCGCCGGCTGCCTCAACACTCATTCTGGCGTTTCTTGCTGAAGCTCTTGTTCCGAACTCCGCAACCTCTTCGACCTCTTGAGTCTCTTGGACTTCCTCTGTCTCACCGGCAAATTCGTCATCGTAAAAGTACTCTACATGGTCATCGAAATACTGTTCTTCAGAATACTGTTCTTCAGAATACTGCTCTTCAGAA
>JAKSRU010000080.1 GCA_024403475.1 Lachnospiraceae bacterium
ATTAATGAAAACCTTGCATTTACCAAATTTACTGACCGTGCTATAGTATTTAAGCAGGATATAAGTGCTGCTCTCTACAATATTTATGAAAAGCATGTTGATATTATTTTCATGGATCCTCCGTATAAACAGGATTATGAGAAAAATGTGCTAATGCATCTGAAAAATGTAAAATATTGTGATGAAGATACGCTTATAATTATAGAAGCGGATTTAAGCACAGATTTTTCTTATGTAGAAGAGCTTGGCTATACCATAGAACGTGAAAAGAAATACAAAACAAATAAGCATGTATTTTTAAGAAAAGAGTAAAGCTATGAAAAGAGCGGTTTACCCCGGAAGTTTTGATCCTATGACCTTAGGACACTTAGATATTATCAAAAGAGCATCGCAAATGTTTGATGAATTAATTGTCGCTGTGCTCAATAATAATCAAAAGAGTCCGTTGTTTTCTGTTGATGAGCGTGTTAAAATATTAAAGATGGCGACTGCGGATCTACCGAATGTAAAAATAGATTCGTTCAGTGGCTTATTATGTGATTATGCAAGAGAAAATAATCTTCATGTCGCAGTAAGAGGTTTGAGAGCTGTAACAGACTTCGAATATGAACTTCAGTTAGCTCAAACAAACAGAATGATATCAAATAACAACCTTGATACAATATTCTTGGCTACTTCGCTTGAGTATTCATACTTGAGTTCTTCCGGAGTAAAAGAAATTGCTTACTTTGGTGGTGACATCAGTAAGACAGTTCCGGATTTTGTAGCAGAAATGATAAGAGAAAAAATTAATTCTAAGAAGTGAGGACGGTATGGAGAGAAAATTAGACAGTCAGATTTTCCAGATTATAGATGAAATGGAAGACTATATCAGCAACTGTAAAGGTGTTTTTATGTCTTCCGAGAAAATTCAGGTTAATCGTGAAGTTATGGAGGAGTATCTCAGAGATCTCAAGAGAAAGGCTCCTGATGAAATAGAGAAGTATCGTAAGATTATTCGTAAGCAGGAAGAGATTCTTAACGATGCTAAGAGCAGAGCAGAACAGCTCATTGCACAGACTGAAGCTCAGACCGATGAGATGGTAAGTGAGAATGAAGTTATGAGACGTGCATATGCTCAGGCAGATGAAGTAGTAAGAATGGCACAGGAACAGGCACAGATGCTTGTTGACAGTGCAGCAATGGAAGCTAATGAACTCAGAGCCGCAGCAAGCCAGTATATGGAGGAAGTAATGATTTATCTTGAGAATGTCATTGCTGCATCTACCAAGGCTGCTAACGATCAGTACGGAAGTCTTATCAACACCTTAAACAGTTACGCTGATAAGATTAAGGGAGACCACAAGCAGCTCCATCCCGAAGAGGCCGGAATTGCTCAGGAAATGGTTCAGGAAACACAGGAATAATTTTTCTACCGGTTTTCCGTATGGGGAACCGGTATTATTTTGGTTAATTTCAGATTATGAGATTAGATAAATTTTTATGTGACTGTAATATTGGTACAAGATCACAGGTTAAAGACTTTGTCAAAAAAGGCTTTGTTCAGATCAATGGAAATACTGTTAAAAAATCAGATTTAACAGTCAACGAATCATCTGATTTGATATATTTCAAAGGCGAAAAACTGACCTACAGGAAATATGTATACATCATATTAAATAAACCGACCGGTATCATAACTGCCACTGAAGACAAAAAAACTAATACAGTTATGGACTTAATTAAGCCGCTTCCTGTAAAGGATATGTTCCCTGTCGGACGTCTGGACAAGGATACAACAGGTTTTTTATTAATAACTAATGATGGAGATTTAGGACATAAATTATTAAGTCCCAAATACCATGTAGATAAAACCTATATTGTCACCACAAAAGCCCCCGTTACAGAAGCAGATATAGAAGCATTATGCACCGGCGTTGACATAGGTGATGATAAGCCCACATTGCCCGCAAAAGCAAAATTACTTGAGGACGGAAGGCTGGAATTAGTAATACATGAGGGCCGCTACCATCAGGTAAAACGAATGCTTGAAGCAATAAATAATGAAGTGATTGCACTTCACAGAAGCAGTTTCGGACCACTCAATTTGGATAACGGTCCCGAAAGCGGAAGCTGGAGAGAATTAACAGAAGATGAAATTAGCAAGATTAATATCAGGTGATAACTACAAAGGTGAAAAGCATTATCTCAGGAATCAGAGAAATTATGAACTGGCAAAGACTATTATCTTGTTTGTAATAGCTATTGGCCTTTTTGTAGCAGGATTAATTATCAACAAAGGAAGCAAAGCAAATATATTCACTATTGTAGCTGTATTAGGCTGTCTGCCTGCCAGCAAATGCCTTGTTGAGCTTATAATGTTTATTCGTTATAAGACCTGCAACGATGAGCTGTCAGACAAAATTGAAGAAGCTTCTGTAGGCTTAATCCAGGCTTATGACAGAGTTTTTACCTCAAAAGAAAAAACTCATCCGATTGATCATCTGGTTATAAATAACAATTCTTTATGTTGCTATACCTCTGCAAAGAAGTTCTCCGAAGCCGATTTTCAAAAACATATTGGTGTATATCTCAAAGCAGAAAACATCAAGGATACAACCATCAAGGTGTTTACAGATGATAAAAAATACCTCGAAAGAATCTCTAATATGTCTTCCGACAACAATACGGAAAAGGATAAAGATATATTAAATGTGTTGCTCAGTATATCTCTATAATTTGAGAGGTTTAGTTTGATATGCAAAAATTTGTAATCGGTAAAAACGAAGCCGGTCAAAGATTTGATAAATTTCTGGCTAAATATTTACCCAATGCTCCCAAAAGTCTTGTTTATAAAATGCTTCGTAAGAAAAACATTACTCTTAACGGCAAAAAAGCAACAGGCAATGAAATGCTAAATTGCGATGATTTCGTTGAGAGTTTCTTTTCTGATGAGACTTTTGATAAATTTACAGCTAAAGATAATAAATCCGTTCAAAGTTTAGCTGCAGGTAAAAACATCAATAAGAAAATAAATCTGACAATAAACGATATTATATATGAAGACGATAATATCATTCTCATAAATAAAAAGCCCGGGGTTTTAACCCAAAAAGCTGAGCCTTCTGATTATTCTGTAAATGAATGGCTTATAGATTACCTGCTGGATACCAAGCAAATCAGTAACGAGCAATTAAAAACCTTTAAGCCATCAGTTTGTAATCGTTTGGACCGTAATACAGGTGGAATTGTTATTTGCGGAAAAAGCTTAAGCGGAATTCAAACGATGACTGAAATCATCAGAACAAAAGCATTAGAAAAGCATTATATAACTATATGTCACGGAAGTTTTGCTCATGAAGGCAGAGTAGAAGCCACAATAATTAAAGATGAAAAAAACAATAAATCTTCAGTAAATAATAATGATAAAAACAGAAAAGCTTCTGCAAGCAATCATGTGCAAAGCAAATCAGTGTCAAATGAATACGATATAATTACCGAATTTAAGATAATTGACGAATATAAGGAAGCCACAATGCTTGACGTTAATCTTTTGACCGGTAAATCGCATCAGATAAGAGCACAACTGGCTTCCTTTGGCAATCCGATTCTCGGTGATAAAAAATATGGCAGCCGAGAGATGAACTCAAAAATTGAAGCGAACTTAAAATATCAATTGTTGTATGCATATAAACTCATTTTCCCTCACAAGGAAAAGCTTCCCGAAAGTTTTGAATATTTAGCTGATAAAGTTTTTGAGCTTAAAGTTCCGGATTATTTTACTAATACTATTAATAAGCTAACTCCAAAGAAATTATAGGTACATTCAATGACATCTTGGAAATCACGAGGTCTTCGTGGCTCTGCTCTTGAAGACATGATAAACAGAACAAATGAAAAGTATCTGGAAAACGGACTTGCACTGATTCAAAAGATTCCTACACCTATTACTCCTATCAATATCGATAAAGAGACACGACATATTACTCTTGCATATTTCGATCAAAAAAGTACGGTCGATTATATTGGTGCTGTACAAGGCTTGCCGGTATGTTTTGATGCCAAGGAATGTGCTACAGACACTTTTTCACTGCAGAATATCCACGAGCATCAGGTCACATTTATGGAAAATTTCGAAAAGCAGGGTGGTATTGCATTTTTTCTGATTTATTATACTAATCGAGACGAGATGTATTACCTGCCTCTTCAGATGCTCAAATACTTTTGGAATCGTGCAAAAGAAGGCGGACGAAAAAGCTTTAGATACGATGAACTTAATCCGGATTATTTCTTTACTAAAAATTCCGGCATGTTAGTTCCATACCTTGATAAGTTGCAGCAGGATTTAAATGACCGCCCTGAATAATTTGCACTTGACTTAGCAATACTATTTGTATATACTAACAAACAGTTTAGTGATTTATCACATTAGCACTTTACCACAGTAAAGTTATTAAATGCGAGGAAAATTTATGAGTCAGTCATTATTACATACACCTGAAGGTGTAAGAGACATTTACGGACAGGAATATTGTAACAAAGCTTATGTAGAAGCTAAGATGAGCAATGTTATTACTCAATTCGGTTACGAGACAATAGAAACACCTACCTTTGAATTCTTTGATGTATTTTCAAAGGAAGTAGGCACAATCCCCAGCAAGGATTTATACAAGTTTTTTGATACCGAAAACAACACACTTGTGTTAAGACCTGACTTTACTCCGTCTATCGCAAGATGCGCTGCAAAATATTTCTTAGAAAAGAATGATGCAATACGTTTTTCATATCACGGAAGCGCATTTGCAAGAACTAATTCACATCAGGGTAAGCTCAGCGAATCAACTGAGCTTGGTGCCGAATTAATCGGAGATGCATCTGTATACGCTGATGGAGAAGTTATTGCTCTTGCTATCAGAAGCCTTCTTGCCACAGGCTTAAAAGATTTCCGAGTAAGCATCGGGCATATAGGATATTTTAAGGGCTTATGTGAACAGGCAGGCATCGATGAGGCTACCGAATTAGAGCTTAGAGGACTGATTTCAGGAAAGAACCATTTTGCTGCAATGGCACTTATTGATAAAACAGATATAGAACCTGTTATCAAGGAAAAGCTTCTTGGAATTGCTGATTCATTTCCTGATCTTGATACACTTGCTTCTGCAAAGGATAATGTTACAAGTCAAAGGTCTCTTGATGCAATCAACAGATTAGAGGCACTTTACAATGTAATTAAGGCATACGGATATGAAAGCTATATTAATTTCGATCTCAGTATGCTTAGTAAATACAATTACTATACCGGAGTAATATTCAGAGTATACACTTACGGTGTCGGAAAGCCGATTGTCAAAGGTGGTAGATACGACAACCTACTTGCACATTTCGGAAAATCAGCTGCAGCAATTGGTTTTGTTCTTCAGGTTGATGACATTCTTGAAGCTATCAACAGTCAGAAAATTGAATTGCCTGCAAAGGAAGAAGCCATCGTTATCGAATTTGATTCGACAGATGCGGAAGGCTTTGCAAAAGCTCTTTCTGAGGCTGATAAATTAAGAAATCAAGGCAAAAACGTAATTGTTAACCCAAAATAAGTCATTATTATACATCAAATTAATTATAGGTATAAAAAAATGGTAAACGACAGATATTTAACCTTTGCACTCGGCAAAGGAAGACTTGCAAACAAAACTATGGAGCTCCTCGAATCAATTGGTATAACCTGTGAGGAAATTAAAGATAAGAATACTCGTAAGCTCATATTTGTAAATGAAGAATTAAAGCTTAAGTTCTTTTTATCCAAAGGACCTGATGTACCTACTTATGTAGAATACGGTGCGGCTGATATAGGTGTTGTCGGAAGCGATACAATAATGGAAGAGAATCGTAATGTTTACGAAGTTTTAGACCTCGGTTTTGGCAAATGCAAAATGTGTGTATGCGGGCCTGCTTCAGCTGCTGAGCTTCTTCAGCATCACGAAAGAATCAGAGTAGCCAGCAAATACCCCAGAATCGCAAGAGATTATTTCTATGATCAAAAGCATCAAACCGTTGATATTATTAAATTAAACGGTTCTGTTGAATTAGGTCCCATCGTAAACCTTACAGATGTAATTGTAGATATAGTTGAAACCGGTTCTACACTTAGAGAAAACGGACTTCAAGTGCTTGAAGAGATTTGTCCTCTTTCGGCAAGAGTCATTGTTAATCCTGTAAGCATGCAGATGGAAAATGAGAGAATAAAGGATATCGTAACCAAGCTTAAGGAAGCCATTTCTAAGCAGGACTAATCATTTTCTCTTATGAAATATACTTAAGTTTACTTAAGAAATAATACAAGCATTAATAAATATGATAGATTAGTAATGTCTTTACTAATACTAAAGGAGCTATATATGAAGAAGGTTAAATTAACCGCAGAAACAAAGAATCAGATTTTGGAAAATCTCTTAAAAAGAAATCCCAGTCAGTATACTCAGTACGAGCAGACTGTAAATGATATCATTTCAAATATTCGTGAGAATAAGAACAAAGCACTATTCGAGTATACCGCAAAGTTTGACGGCTATCAGCTTACTGAGGAAAATATCCTGGTAACCAGAGCTGAAATCGATGCAGCATACAAGGAGCTTGATCCCGCACTCATCGATGTACTCAAGGAAGCTGCCGAAAACATTCGTTCCTTCCACGCAAAGCAGCTTCGCAACAGCTGGTTCGATGCAAAAGAGGACGGAACTATTGTCGGTATGAAAATTACCGCAATTGAAAGAGCAGGAGTATATGTACCCGGCGGAAAGGCAGCATATCCCAGCTCTGTACTTATGAACGTAATTCCTGCCAAGGTTGCAGGCGTTAAGGACATTATCATGGTTACACCTCCCGGAAAGACCGGAGTAATCAATCCCGGAACTCTTGTAGCTGCTGATATTGCAGGTGTAGATCGTGGTGGTCGGGGTGGTGTTGAACAGGCTATTGCCGGAATGGCATTTGGTACCGAATCAATAATCAAAGTTGAGACGATTGCAGGTCCCGGAAACATCTATGTTGCCCTTGCTAAAAAAGCAGTTTACGGACACTGCAGCATTGACTCTATCGCAGGTCCCAGTGAGGTTATGGTTCTTGCAGATGAAACTGCAAACGCTCACTACGTTGCAGCTGATTTGCTCAGCCAGGCTGAGCACGACGAGCTTGCAAGTGCAATTCTTGTTACCACTTCAGAAAAGCTTGCCGATGAAGTAAATAAAGAAATTGACGGTTATCTCTTAAAGCTTGAGAGAGAGCCTATTATGAGAAAGTCTCTTGATAATTACGGATATATCCTTCTTGCAGACAACATTCAGGATGGAATTGATGCAGTTAATGAAATCGCATCAGAACACTTAGAGATTCTCACTGCAAATCCTTGGGAGACAATGACTAAGGTTCGTAATGCCGGAGCTATCTTCCTTGGTGAGTATTCATCAGAGCCTTTAGGAGATTATTTTGCAGGTCCCAATCACATTCTTCCAACCAACGGAACCGCAAAGTTCTTCTCACCTGTAAATATTGATGATTTCATCAAAAAGACAAGTATTATTTCATACTCTAAGGAAGCATTATCTAAGGTACACAAGCAGATTGAGCTTTTTGCCAAGAGCGAAGGACTTACCGCACACGCAAACAGTATTGCTGTTCGTTTTGAAGAGGAGGATTAAGGATGCGCTCATCCGAAATCAGTCGTAAGACAAAGGAAACCGATATTGAAATCAAATTGAATATCGATGGTACAGGAAAAAATAATATTGATACCGGGATCGGATTTTTCAACCATATGCTTGAAGGATTTTCTAAGCATGGTTTTATGGATCTTGATGTGAAAATCAAGGGAGATTTAGAGGTTGATGGTCATCACACAGTTGAGGATTGCGGTATTGCACTCGGTAGCGCCATAAAAGAGGCTGTAGGAGACAAAGCCGGTATTAGAAGATACGGTTACTTTGTTCTTCCTATGGATGAAGTTCTTGTAGTATGTGCTGTTGATCTTTGCGGCAGACCATATCTTAATTTCGACTATGAATTCAATGCACCCATGATTGGCGACCTCGATACTGAGCTTATTCACGAGTTCTTTTACGCAGTATCTTACAGTGCTGCAATGAACCTTCACATCAAGGTTTTAGATGGCGGAAACGGACATCATGTCGCTGAAGCTATGTTTAAGGCATTTGGTAAGGCTCTTGATATGGCGACCGGCTATGACACAAGAGTAGATGGCGTACTTTCAACCAAGGGGGCATTGTAATGCAGACCAAAAAATTTGTTCCCTGTATATATTTGTACAATGAACATGCAGTAAAATCATTAACCGATTATTCAGTTGTCGAAACGGATCCCTTCAGGCTTATTGATTCATATGCTCAGTATGGTGCTGATGAGATTATTGTATTCGATTTATCGGATAATGACGATTTAGAAGAAGCAGCTGTTAATACAATTAAAAGTATAGTCAGCGAAGCAGATAAATATAACTTAAAGGTTATCGTAGGTTCAATTAATTCAAGCTTGAATCTGCACCATAAGTATATAGCAGCAGGAGCTGTTAAGGTAATCATAAACCTTGAAAACAGCGATGCAATTGCGGTACTTGAAAACACTGCAGATGTCTATGGAAAAGAAAGCTGTATTTGTTCCTACAATGATGCTGCACTTATTGAGCAGGAGCTTGATATTATCTCAGGATCATGTGACGCACTTATGCTGATGAATCCTCACCAAATTCGTGAGACAATAGCACTCACCAACATGCCTATGTATGTTCAGATAAATCAGATTGCTCTCAATAAGCTTCTTGAAATTTTTGCTTATCCTTCAATTTGCGGTGTTACAGGTAATACCATTAATGATAATCTCGAGCAGATTGATACACTTAAAAACTTCTGCGTTGAAAATGATATTCCTATCGTCACTTTGAACGCAGAATTTAAGTGGGAAGATTTTAAGCTTAACAATGACGGAATGGTTCCTGTAATTGTACAGGATTACAAAAATGGTGAAGTGTTAATGCTTGCTTATATGAACAAAGAAGCTTACGAAACAACAATCCGCACAGGCAAGATGACTTACTACAGCAGAAGTCGTAATGAGCTGTGGATTAAAGGACTCACCAGCGGTCATTTCCAGTATGTCAAGCACTTAGCAGGTGACTGTGATATGGACACAATCCTTGCAAAGGTTGAGCAGGTTGGAGCTGCTTGTCATACAGGTTCGAGAAGCTGCTTTTTCAACGAGATAACAAGAAAGGCATAATAATTTTTATATGCACAATTTTTGGAATACAAAATTAGCGCTCAGCGATGATATTTTGATGAAGATAGAAAAGCCTGAGCGTTATATAGGGCATGAGGTTAATGCAGTTGTTAAGGATCCGGACTCTGTTCGGGTCCGTTTTGCGATGTGTTTTCCTGATGTTTATGAGATAGGAATGTCTCATTTAGGCATTCAGATTCTCTATGATATGTTTAACACCTTCGAGGATTGCTGGTGCGAACGAGTATATGCCCCTTGGACTGATCTTGATAAGATAATGCGCGAACAAAACATTCCGCTATTTGCGCTTGAATCACAGGATCCTATAAAAGACTTCGACTTTTTAGGTATCACAATTCAATACGAAATGTGCTATACGAACATTTTACAGGTTTTAGACCTTGCTCAGCTTCCTCTGCTTGCAAAGGATAGAACAGACGGATGCCCCATAGTAATTGGTGGTGGTCCCTGCACATATAATCCCGAGCCTATTGCAGATTTTTTTGATATTTTCTACATCGGTGAAGGAGAAACTAAATACAGAGTCCTATTAGACCTTTACGAGCAATGTAAAGATGAAGGTAAATCACGAAACGATTTTCTCAAGGAAGCTGCCAAAATACCGGGAATGTATGTTCCTCAGTTTTATAAGACTACATATAATGAAGACGGCACCATCGAAAGCTTCCATGCAACAGAAGAAGGCATTCCTGAATTCATAACAAAAGAAGTTGTTAAGGATATGTCTGATACATATTATCCTCTTAAGCCTGTAGTACCTTATATCAAATGTACTCAGGACAGAGTCGTTTTGGAAATTATGAGAGGCTGCATCAGAGGGTGTCGATTCTGCCAGGCCGGTGAATTATATCGCCCTGTAAGAGAACGAGATGTAGAAGTACTGAAAAAATATGCTGTAGAAATGCTTAAGAATACAGGTCACGAAGAAATATCACTCAGTTCATTATCTTCAAGTGATTACAGTAAGCTGCCTGAGCTTTTGGATTTCTTAATAGAAGAGTGTTCAAAAAAGCATATTAACATTACTTTACCCTCACTTAGAATTGATGCCTTCTCATTAGATGTAATGAGCAAGGTTCAGGATATTAAGAAAACCAGCCTTACCTTTGCTCCCGAGGCAGGTACTCAGCGTCTGAGAAATGTAATCAACAAGGGACTTACAGTTGAGAATATCATTGACGGCTCTACAGAGGCGTTTTTAGGCGGTTGGAACAAGGTTAAGCTATATTTTATGCTCGGACATCCTTTTG
>JAKSRU010000081.1 GCA_024403475.1 Lachnospiraceae bacterium
TAATAACTAATAATTAATACCTCCGTTTGTGAACAGATATTCACAGATGGAGGTATTTTTTTATACATTCATATTTATAGTATTTTAGTATTTATATTTATTGTATCTTGATATTCGTATTTATAATGCTTTTTGATAATCTTTACTCAAAGAATTTGAAATTTTATTTAAATAATGTTCTATTTTATCATTGAAAAAATAGAAGGATGTGATAATATAGGCTTTGCGCCTAATAGGACTTGATGTATTTTATAATATTTTGAATGGAGAAGAGCAAAATGGAAGCGTTCGAAGTCTTTAAGGATTTAGCTATCATTATTGTATTTGCAAAATTATTTGGTTTGATTGCAAGAAAACTCAGAGCACCTCAGGTTGTAGGTGAAATTATCGCAGGTTTGCTTATCGGACCCAGTGTTTTGAAAATTGTAAATCTTTCTGATTTTATCAGTCAGATGGCAGAAATCGGTGTATTGCTGTTGATGTTTTCTGCAGGACTTGAAACTAACCTTAAGGATTTGATAAAGACAGGACCTAAAGCATTGGCCATCGCATGTGCCGGTGTATTTGTTCCTCTTATCGGCGGAACAATTCTTTATAGTGCTTTTTATCATATTCCGCCTGTATGGGGAGATGAAAAGTTCTTTTCGGCTATTTTCATCGGTGTAATTATGACGGCTACCAGTGTAAGTATTACCGTAGAATCTCTTAAGGAGATGGGTAAACTGAAGGGTGAAATAGGGCAGACTATTTTAAGTGCTGCTATTATTGATGATGTAATTGGTATTATCGTTCTTACATTTGTAATAGGTCTCAAGAATCCTGATGCCGGAAGCGAAAATGTAGTTCTTATGAGATTGCTGGATAATATCTATCCTATGAACTCTTTCGTGAAGGTTATCATTTTGACCGTTCTGTTCTTTGCAGTTGCAGCGGGACTTGGATTTGGTATTTATAAGCTTTTCAAGCTTGCAGATTTCAGATTTCCTCATACCAGAAGAATTCCTATTCTCGGTCTTGCTCTTTGCTTCGTATTTGCATGGGCTGCTGAAACATTTTTTGGTATTGCTGATATTACAGGTGCTTATGTTGCTGGTATTATTCTCTGCTCACTTAAGGATTCAGAGTATATTGCAGAAAAAATGGATACCAACTCTTATATGTTGTTTGGACCGATTTTCTTTGCATCAATCGGACTTAAGACAGATATCAGTGAGATTAATGTAGAAATTCTCCTGTTCTGTGTAGGCTTTGTTATAGTTGCTCTTGCAACCAAGATTATCGGATGCGGACTTATGTCAAGAGCTCTTAGGTTCAAGTGGAAGGATTCTCTTAAGATTGGTATCGGTATGATGACTCGTGGTGAGGTTGCTCTTATCGTAGCACAGAAGGGTCTTGCAGTTAAAATGGTTGAGCCCGTATACTTCACAGCAGTTATTCTTCTAATAATCGTATCAAGTATCAGTACTCCTATTATACTTAAGTTGCTTTATGCAAGTGATGATAAAGCAAAGGCATAAAATATTAGGCATAAGATATAAAGCATATATAGTTTAGGAATAAATAGCTTAAGGCATAAATTGAAAGCTCCCCGTATTGACAATGTTTTTAACATTGTATATGGGGAGCTTTTGCTAATATTACTTTATTCTTTATATTTCTTTATAATTTCAGATATTTATATGTCATCGTCTTCTACAAGAGGAAGCGAGAAAATGAACTCGGTTCCTTCTCCCTCTGTACTTATGACATTAATGTTTTCGTTGTGGGCATTGATAATTTCTTTTACTATTGAAAGACCAAGGCCGGTACCTTTTTTATCTTTTCCTCGAGAGGAATCTGATTTATAGAATCTGTTAAATATCAGCTTAACTTCATCCTTGGGAATACCTACACCGGTATCCTTTACAGATATAAACAGCTTATTCTTTCTTACTGTAGTTCCAACGGTTACAACAGAATCATGATGGCTGAACTTGATTGCATTATCAATCAGATTATAGAGAACCTGCTTTATTTTCTCGGTATCTGCATGGACTATCATTTCATCTCCGGTCAATGAAAGAGCTATTGCGATATTTCTGCTTCTGCAGGAACCTTCAAAGGAAGCAGCAGTCTGTCTGATGACCTGGTTGATATTAAAGTCTGTAAGCTCAAGGAGCATTCCCTTGGTATTAAGATTGTTGAGTGTAAGCAGGCTGTTAGTCAGCTTGGTAAGTCTGTCGGTTTCATTAAGAACAATGTTTAAGTACTTTTCGTGCATCTCCGGAGGAATGGTTCCATCTATCATAGCCTCCAAAAAGCCTCTTATCGAAGTAAGAGGAGATCTGAAATCGTGAGAAACATTTGCTACGAACTTTTTCTGATCATCCTCGTGACTTGCAATAGTATTTGCCATGTAGTTAAGGCTTGCGGCCAGATAACCCATTTCATCGTTATTGTCTACGGATAATTCGTAGTGATAGTTGCCGTCTGCATAGTGCTCGGCAGCATCGGTTATCTTTTTGAGTGGTCTGTACACAAAGACCGTAAAGAATATCAAAATGATAAATGATAAAACATAGAGAATAGCCAATGTAATGTAGCAGATATTCTGAATGGTTGTTGCAGTAGCATTGATATCCTTGACAGCTGTATGGATTACAACATAACCCTTTATAGTGTAGTAAGAAGTGATAGGTGCCATTACTGTAATAACATCCTCCTCAAAGGAGCCGAAAAAGTTGTCCTTTAAGTAATAGCTTCCGCTCACGACTGCCGGATCAAAGCCTTCTATCATAATGGTTTCTTCCGTATTAATGGGAAGTGAGGAATCCAAAATCAATCGTCCTCCCGGACTTATAATTCTGATTTCCGATTCCAAATATACTGATAATGCATCCAGCTGAAGCTTTACCGTCTCGAGAGTAGTATCTTTTGTATAAAGACCGCTCGCGTAGGTGTTAGCTATAAGTGTCGCTTCGGAATAAAGGGTTTCTGCCTTTTGTGAAGTCAGCGTTTGCTTTGTCAGATTAGGAACAAAGATAGTTACTATAATAAAAGCAAATACACCGAATATAAGATATGCAATTAAAAATTTAATGTATAAGGTTCTTTTCATTAATCAATAGTCTCGAATTTATAGCCTTTGCCCCAAATAGTGGTAATCTTCCACTTTTCATGGTCGCTGATTTTTTCACGAAGTCTCTTGATATGTACATCAACGGTACGTGTATCACCGATATAATCGTAGCTCCAAATTTGATCGAGCAGCTGCTCACGTGTATAAACACGATTGGGATTGGAAGCAAGATGATACAAAAGCTCGAGCTCCTTAGGAGGCATTTCTACATTTTTGCCCATGTAGGTTACAGAATAGTTGGTCTTGTTAACAATAAGGTCTGTGTAAGTAACACATTCTTCATTACCGGTCTTTACTACTACATCCTCAGTCTTGTATCTGCGAAGTACTGCTTTTACTCGAGCAACCATTTCCTTTGATTCAAAAGGTTTTTCGATATAGTCATCCGCTCCGAGCTCAAGTCCGAGCACCTTATCGAATACTTCACCCTTAGCAGACAACATAATAATAGGAATCTGAGATTTTGCTCTTACTTCTCTGCAAACCTGATATCCGTCGATGCCCGGAAGCATAATATCAAGGAGAATAAGATTGGGCTTAAAAATAGGAATCTGTTCAAGAGCGGATTCACCGTCATTGACTATCTCTGTCTCAAAACATTCCTTCAGGAGATAGAGTGAAATAAGCTCTGCGATATTGTTATCATCATCAACAATAAGGATTTTCTGTTTAGTGATTGGCATAAATTGTACCCCGCTTGGTATTACTTAAATGTTACTATTGTTACTCCGGCATCACCCTCGCCATATTCCCCAAGACGATAGTCTGCAACGATTTTCTGTTTACGCAGATAATTGTGTACTGCAGTTCTGAGTGCTCCGGTTCCTTTTCCGTGGACTACTCTTACGGAAGGTTTATGTGCAATATAGGCATCGTCTAAATATTTTTCCAGCTCTGAAAGTGCTTCATCAACTGTTCTTCCGAGCAGATTAATCTCTCCCGATACATTCATTGCTTTATTCATTCTGATAGTGCCTGAACTTGTGCGACTTAAATTGGGAGTCGTAATTTCCTCCTCGTGAGAATATGCAAGATCACTGACGTTGGTCTTGGTCTTCATAATTCCACACATTACATAGAGGTTACCCTTTTGATCCGGAAGTGTATTTACAATACCCTTAAGTCCGAGAGAAATAATACGGACGCTGTCACCCTTTTTGAGCTTATTCGGATCGAGAGCCTTCTTTGCGTTATTGTTGGTTTTCTTCGGTACGGTGGTGGTAAGCTTACTGTTTTTATCATTAATTGAGCTTCTTACCTTTGAACGTCCGGCCTCAAGGGATTTCATGTCACCGGCCTGAGCAGCTTTGTTTATATCTCGGATAGTTTCATCTGCAAGATCTTTTGCCTCCTGCAAAATCTCACGAGCTTCCTCATTGGCCTCACGAAGAATTCTGTCCTTAGCCATATCGAGCTTTTCGTTCTTTTTGTGGAGCTGCTCCTGGAGAGTGCGGATATTTTCCTTGTATTCGGCAATCTCCTTGCGTTCATTTTCAATGGTTATACGGCTGGCTTCCAAATCAGCAAGAATGTCCTCGAAGCTTTCGTTTTCTGTACTGATTTGTTCTCTCGCCTTATCAATGATTTCATCAGGAAGTCCCAGCTTTGAGGAAATAGCAAATGCATTACTTTTGCCGGGAATACCTATCAGCAATCTATAGGTAGGTCTGAGTGACTCCACATCAAACTCGCAGCTTGCGTTTTCAACACCTTCGGTTGAAAGTGCGTACACCTTAAGCTCGCTGTAATGGGTGGTAGCCATTGTGCGAATTCCCTGTTGGTGCAGATGGCTGAGAATTGCAATTGCAAGTGCAGCACCTTCGGTAGGGTCAGTACCCGCGCCAAGCTCATCGAAGAGACATAGTGAATGTCTGTCGGCATGCTTTAATATATCTACGATAGTCACCATATGAGATGAGAAGGTAGAAAGTGACTGTTCAATACTTTGCTCATCTCCAATGTCAGCAAAAATATCATTAAAAATACATAACTCGGAACGATCACCGCAGGAAACATGAAGTCCTGACTGACCCATCAGCGAGAGTAGACCTACGGTTTTTAGTGAAACGGTCTTACCACCGGTATTAGGGCCGGTTACTACAAGCAAATCAAATTCTCTTCCGAGGTGAACATCTATCGGCACAACCACTGAAGGATTAATCAGAGGATGACGTGCTTTGCGAAGATTCAGATAATGCTTTCTGTTGTACTGAGGCATAGTAGCTTTCATATCAAGAGCAAGCTTGCCTTTTGCAAAAATGAAATCCAGTAAAGTAAGGATTCTTTGGTTTTCGGCCAATTCCTCTGTATGTGTAGCACACATTGCAGAAAGGTCTGCAAGGATAACTGTGATTTCCTGTTCTTCCTCAAGGGCAAGTTCTTTAAGCTTGTTATTGAGGGATACAATCGCAGAAGGTTCAATGAAAAATGTAGAACCTGTAGATGACTGATCGTGTACCATGCCGGGGACTTGAGATTTGTACTCGGCTTTAACGGGAATGCAATAGCGATTATCACGCATAGTAATAACTGCATCCTGAAGATAGGTTCTGAGAGAGCCGTTTACCATTGATGAAAGCTGAGTGTGTATTTTGTCACCGGTCTGAATAATCTGACGTCGGATGGATTTCAGATTAGGACTGGCATCGTCGGCTATTTCATCCTCTGCGAGGATACATCTGTTAATCTCATTGGCAACCTGGGTAAGAGGACTTAAAGCACTAAAGTATTCGTTAAGTGAATCAGGATTCTCATCGCTGTCATCCTTTATACCATAAGATCTGATTCTTGCAGCATTATCGAGCTGCTTTGCCAATTTAAGTAATTCGGAGGTTGAAAGTGTGCTTCCGATTTCAAGTGACTTGATTGCAAATCTGAGGTCTTTATTACCACCGAAGGAAGTGCTGCCTTCTCTAAAGAGACGCGAAAGAGCATCTGAGGTCTCGGTCTGCCATTTTTGTATATCCTTCATATCTATTGAAGGAAGAAGTGAGCGACACATTTCTTTTCCGGGTTCGGAATCAGCATGGTCCTCAAGTAGTTTTAATATTTTATCGTATTCAAGTGTTTTTAAAGTCTTCTTATTCATACTAATCTCCGCATCTCGCATCTGTTTATTTTAGTTATTCGTCTTATTTGGCGAGATGCTACAGATGCGACTCAAAGAGTCGCTGTGAAAAACAGTCTGTTTTTCACACTAATACCTAACAATTAATTAAAGTGGGACATACTAACAGTATATCACAAAGAATTTGCCTTTTCTTTACTTTTTTAGCCTTAAAGGCTATGATACATATATAATTGCTTGAAGTATGTTTTATTAATATAGGTAATAAATTATGGGTTCAGAATTTATAAAAGAAGAGATTAAGAAAAAGCCCTTTAACAAGAGTAAATTTATAAAAAAAATAATAGTTACGGCAATTAGCGCAGTGGTATTTGGAGTAATTGCGAGCCTGGTTATTTTATTGCTGACTCCTTTCCTTCAAAGATTGGTAGGAAGAAATACAGCTAATGAAAATGTCGGAATTATTACCTTGCCGGAAAATAGCGGAGAACTGTCACCTGAAGAAATGCTATCGGACTATATGCTTCAGGAATCGGCTTTGCTATTTGATTCGGAGAATGAGGATAAGAATACTCTTGATGCTATAGATATGCCATTAAGTGATGAGCAGATAAAGGTTATTTTGTCGAAGGTATCACTGGATGTAACCAGCTACAGACAGCTTTCAATTTCTATGGCGGCTCTTTCTCGTGAGCTCGGAAAGTACATGGTTACCGTAACATCAAACAGTACTACTGTTGACTGGATGAATTCGGTAAACAATAACAAGAATACCACCTCCGGTGTAATTATAGCCAAGAACAATGTGGACTTATTTATTCTTGTGGAAAGCTCAAGAATTAAGCAAAATGATGAATTAACTGTTGGATTCAGCAATGGTGTTTCATTAAGCGGAGTATTAAAGGATGTTGATGCAAACACAGGAATTGCTGTTATCACTGTCAGTCTTGCTAGTCTTCCTGCTAATATGGACATAGAAAGTAATATTGCTACACTCGGAAGCAGTAACGGATTGTTTGTAGGCCTTCCCGTAATGGCAATCGGTAGTCCCAAGGGTATAGCCGGTTCAATGGATTACGGTATTATTGATGTTCCTAAACAGACAATAGCGCAGCTGGATTCGTATGTTACTTGTCTCCAAACCAATATTTCAGGAAGTAATATTGCGAGCGGCGCATTGTTTAATCTGCAAGGACAGGTAATAGGTATTATTTCCACCAAGCTGGAAAGCTCTTCCGGTGAAACTGTTATAACCGCATACGGAATTACCGAACTAAAGGATCGAATTGAAAGAATGTCCAATGGCGTAGATATTAATTATCTTGGCATTAAGTCTACCGATGTTACAGAGGAAGCCAGTAATGAATTGGGTGTTCCGCAGGGAGCATATATCATTTCACTGCAGATGGATTCTCCTGCTATGCGTGCCGGAATGTTAAGCGGTGATGTAATCGTAAATGTGGATGGTTATTCTATCGGATCAAATGCAGAATATATTTCAGCATTGAATCAGAAAAATGCCGGCGATACCATCAGGCTTACTGTTATGAGAAAATCACAGGATGTATATGCATCAATGGATTTTGAGCTTGTTATAGAAGCAGTTAAATAGAGCTGTTTTCAATATAAAAATAGAAAGTGCGATTAGAAATGAAGTACATTAAGGATTTTCACGAAGGCGAAAGATTATCAGATATCTATATGGTAAAAAATAAGGTATCTGCAACTACAAAGAACGGAAAGGCTTATGATATTGTAACTCTTCAGGACAAGACCGGTACTGTAGATGCAAAAATATGGGAGCCCAATGATCCCGGAATTGATGATTTTGATAAGCTTGACTATATTGATATTAACGGCGAGGTTACCAGCTTTAACGGTGCACTTCAGGTAAATATCAGAAGAGCCAGAAAGGCACGTGATGGTGAGTACAATCCCGCAGATTATCTTCCGGTAAGCGGAAAAAGTATTGATGGAATGTTTGACGAGCTGATTAAGCTGATTGAAAGTATTGATAATACTTTTTATAAACAGCTCCTTCAGGAATTTTTTGTTAAGGATGAGAACTTTACAAAGAAATTCAAGTTTTCTTCAGCTGCAAAAAGTGTGCATCACGGTTTTGTAGGCGGACTTCTCGAGCATACCTTAAGTGTTGCAAAGCTTTGTGATTATTACACTACAGCATATCCTATTTTGAAGAGAGATTTGCTTCTTACTGCAGCTATTTGTCATGATATCGGAAAGGTTATTGAGATTTCTCCTTTCCCCGAGAATGATTATACTGATGAGGGAAATCTGCTCGGACATATCGTAATGGGTTCAAATATGGTAAGCAACAAGGCAGCTAAAATTGAAGGTTTCCCCAAGAAGGATTTGATTCAGCTTCAGCACTGCATCCTGGCTCATCACGGAAAACTCGAATTCGGTTCACCCAAGACACCTGCGCTCATCGAAGCAATGGCACTCAGTTATGCTGACGATACTGATGCTAAGATGGAGACCTTTAAGGAGGTTCTGGAAAATGCAGCCGGAACACTTAATCCTAACGGATGGCTCGGATACAATAAGTTCCTTGAGAGTAATGTAAGACCTACCGAGTAGTGCGATATAGTAACAACTATTAAGTAATCACTATAGAGTAATGGCTATAGAGTGAGGATAATATGGCATTTGAGAAAAATCAGCTGATTACAGTAAATATCGAGGATATAGGAATCGATGGAGAAGGAATCGGTCATATTGACGGATATACTTTTTTTATAAAAGATGCTGTTCTTGGAGATACTGTACAGGCCAAGATTATGAAGCCAACAAAAAACTATGCGTATGCAAGAATGGAGAAGGTTATTACACCTTCTCCTTTTCGTGTTGATACAAAATGTCCGGTTGCAAGAAGCTGTGGCGGATGTCAGATACAGGCGCTTTCCTATGAGAAGCAGCTGGCTTTTAAGCAGAATAAGGTACGTAATAATCTGATGAGAATCGGTGGTTTTGAGGAAAAATTGCTCGATTGGGTAATGGACCCGATAGTAGGAATGGATGAACCTTGGAACTATAGAAATAAGGCACAATATCCTGTGGGAACAGATAAAGAAGGTAATCTGATTGCAGGATTTTATGCGGGAAGAACTCATTCAATTATTGCCTGCGAGGATTGTGCTCTCGGAGATGAAGGTAACAAGGAAATCCTCGAAATCATTCTCAAGCATATGAAGAAAAATAATATTTCTGCATATAACGAGGAAACTAAAACAGGTATCGTGCGACATATTCTTATCAGAAAAGGCTTCAGCTCAGGTGAGTGGATGGTATGTCTGATAATAAATATAAAGCTTGGCAAGGAAGCAGATGCAGTAAGAGCGATAAAGGGAAATACTAATTCAGAAAGAAATGAAACCTGGATTACCGGTAAGGAATTTATCGTGGGTCAGGGAGATTTGTTGGCTGAGCTTGCTAAAATTCCCGGAATGAAGAGTATTTCTGTAAATATTAACACTGAAAATACAAATGTAATAATGGGCAGAGAGACCTATTGTATATGGGGTCAGCCTTATATTTCAGACACTATTCATGTAAGAGATATGACTAAGGAAGGTTATCCTGTAACAGGCAGGGGATTGGAATTCCATATTTCACCCCAGTCCTTCTATCAGGTAAATCCTGTGCAGACAGAAAAGCTCTACAGTCTTGCTCTTTTGTATGCGGGACTTAAAGGTAATGAATCAGTGTGGGATCTTTATTGCGGAATAGGAACTATTTCTCTTTTCTTAAGTGATGCCGCCGGTAAAGTATATGGTGTGGAAATAATTCCTCAGGCAATTGATGATGCCAAGGATAATGCGAGAAGAAATAAGATTAGTAATGCTAAATTCTTCGTAGGTAAGGCGGAGGAGGTTCTGCCTGATTTTTACAATAAAAATTGCAATAGCAAAAAGGATAAAACTGAAGATGATATGTCTGTTAATGATATGAGTCATCCGGAGGTTATTGTAGTAGATCCGCCAAGAAAAGGCTGCGATGAGGAATGTCTGCGTACTATGGTAGCAATGGCACCCGAGAGAATCGTATATGTTTCCTGTGATTCTGCGACATTGTCTCG
>JAKSRU010000082.1 GCA_024403475.1 Lachnospiraceae bacterium
AAGGTGTTATGGAAGATTGTAGTTGCTCTTAAGAAGAAAAACATCTGGTGGATGTTTCTGCAGATGAGAATAGCTATGCCATTGGGATTTGTCATGATTATAGCGTCATTGTTTGTTAATAGAGCTAATGTAAGTATTAGCGGTATCGTGCATACAATTATAGCATTTCCGTCAGTAATATTTTTTTCAATCGGATTGATTGGGATGTTGATGATGATTGTCTTCTCGTTTGTGCTTGACAGTACTGATGTGAAGGCAAATTGGACAGAACAGCTGATAAACGGGATGGCACAGATATCTATTTTTATAGGTTTACTGATTCTGATGCTGTAAGGCTGCATCGGAATCAGTAAACTTAATCCATGCCACTTTTTTTCCTTCTCCAATATATAAATATTTCACTAATTATTATAGCTGCGACGGTTCATATTTTCTCTAAATATGTAGTGTGATTATGTAGATTTATCCCGTTGAGGCAATGGGGGAAAGGCTTATTTGGCCATTTTTTTTGCAGCCTGATTATAGTAATACAGTGCACGCGTGAGATTTACCAAATTAGTGTTGCCGGACTGCTGAGCTGCGGCAATATAATTCATGGGAGAGTAGGTAAAGGTCAGGGTGTTGGCAGAACTTGCAGTGTCAGTGATAGTAAAGCTGTAATTGAAATCTAAATCCGCTGCCTTAATATTTTGCAAGGTGATGACATAGACTCCATCAATGACTTCTCCGACACAGTTGTATTGCTTGTTGTTGTATACCGCTTTTACCTTCAGACGATTCTTAAGCTCCTCGGGATTGGCTGTCGCTCCAATCTTAAAGTACAGTCTGAGAGATGTAGCAGATTCGCAGACTACAGAAGAACCAATGAATTTTAGGTTGTTGTTGGATGCAATTGTATTAGGGTTTTTAACTGTGATTCCGCTCGGGGCAGTATTCACAGGGTTATTGGCCTGAGTGTAGAGGTTGTTGTTAACAAGGTTGTACGGATTGATACCGAAATATTTCTGAGCATATCCGCCATAGTTAAGCATAGCCTTAAGCAGGTCAATCTCGTTGGCTGTGTAGCTGCCGGAATTTTTTAACATAGCATCCGCATAGGTTTTTACAGAGCAGTTGAAGGCTTCGCTCTCTTTACTTGGAACTGCGGTGTCGGAAGGAATAATTATCTTGGCACTTATGGCTGTGTTCATATAGGCCGCAGGAACCTCACAAGGGTATATGTAGGTGTTGGCATTCTTGGTATCGAGTATACCCTCGGAGAGTTTGTAATCTGCATATTTACCGTTGGGAAGCACAATATGTACAATCGCAGAGGTATTGCTTCTCAAGCTGCTCGACATTGTGATATGGAAATTGAGCATTATCTGGTCAGTTATTGTAAGTGAACAACCGCTGAGCTTGGCATCTGTTGAAGACATCTTGGGAATATCGTTAATAACCTTTATCACAGAAGGATTCAGCGAGGTGTTCACAGCCTTATTGATAGAGCAATGGTCAAAGACAATTTGGCTTCCGTTGTACACGGTGGCAGTAGTTTGGACAAGGTTATTGCCTAAGTGAGTGATGCTGCAGTTTTTGAAGGTGTAATTCATGTAGCCTTCACTGTAGGCCATAGGACCGGCATTGAGAAAGAAGTTGCCGGTAGAATAAAATGTGCAGTTTTCAAATAGAACCTTCTCGGTGGTGCGCTCGTTTACCCAAGCAGTGATACTTATGTCTTCAAATTCACAGTTAGTAAAGGTGCCGGATGCGAGAAAGTTGTTAGGTACGCTTTTACCCAGGAACCTGCAATTCTCGAATACACGATTAGCATTCTGAGCCTGATTCCAATTGATTTGATTTTCATTGGTTCCATCAAGGGGCATAAAGGTACAGTCGTAGGCGTATATTTCGGCACCAACCTGGCTGCCTACTCCTTTTGCAAATTGCACGGTGCAGTTTACCAGCTTGGTATAGCCACCGGAAAAGTTGGTGAATACACAGTTTTCATACTCTACATAGCGAGGCGCGGAGCTCATGGCGCTGCCTGCCATAGTACAGTTTTTGATGTCAAAATTGACGGGATTGGCTTCATATATAGGCTGGCCGTTTGAATAACCCTGAATATCTGTAACGACGATTGAATAACAGTCATTATCGAAGATTCTTCCGTATGCAGCATGCACCTGGTCGCCCAATTTCCACACAATCTGAGACTTTTTGTCAGTAATACCGGTTATAAGTCCGCCGACTACTCGGTTTCTGACCTCATAGGAGTGGCAGGAATTGTTGATGAATACATGATTAAATCCGTAGTTGTCAATCAGGGTAGCTGTACCGGATGATTCTAAGACGGCATTGTTCATGTAGTATACGTCCTGACATTCCTGGGCACCATCCTCAAAGTCTACAGCAGCAGGAGTTATGCTGTTGCCGGATCTGGTGTAGGTACAGTTTTCTATCAAGAGGTTGCTGCAGGTAGCAGGTGCTATAGCGCAGGTTCTGGTATCATAGAAATCAAGATTTGAGAATTCGCAGTAATCGCCATAATGCTTAGAATAGATGGATACAGTACCACCGAAGGGATCATTGCTCGAATAATCCACCTCTTTAATTTTATCTCCGAGGAGGGTGACCCTTGCATATCGTGCATTTTCAGGCATCAGAATTTTTCTGTACTGGTAACCGGTAACAGTGGATATCCAGGTTTTTGACTCATCGTAGAAGGATACATAAACAATTGCAGAGTCACCGTGGATGCCTCTGTAGCCCTGAGGATGACCGACATACATATAGTATTCGCCCATGTATTTTTGCTCGGACTCTGACTTGCAGTGGTCAATTATCGGCTTTAAGTCGGTCATTGCGCTGGTGCTGCAGTTGGGAGCGGCAATTTCATCCTTGTTAAAAATAGCTGTTCTGGTAAAGCCGGCGAGGAATATTTCTTTACCCCACTCATAGAATTTAACGACAGAATGCCCGGTAGTGTTTTTGATGGTCAGATTGCTGACAGAGCAGTACTTACCGCCTTTTATCAGCACAGTATTAATCTGTTCACCCATTCCGGATCTGTTGGCGTTGACAGTCTCAAGACCTGCGTCCTGTCTTTCAAATCTGTCACCATCAAGTGTGCCGTTGATTAAGTGAGAATCCACACAGTTATCCATAAGTACCAGGCAACCGATAGCGGGGGTGGTGGTGTTGGGATTCTGCGTAGTGACAAAAGCTATATCCGCCAAAATAGGATTAAGCTTGAAGGTACTTTGATTCATATCAACAGTAAAATTGCTGGGGATAATTATACTGTTTTGTCTTTTGCCGGTAGGGTCTGCACCGTCTATACGATATGTACCGTTTAAGAGGACTATTTTTCTGTAGCCTTGTGACTTTACATCCTCAAACAGCTGATTTAAGCCATTTCTGGTATTGACCATATCGGTAGGGTTGGTGCTGTTGTTTTTGTTGATTTTGTATTTGGCCAAGTCTGCGTCAGTCATAAAATAAGTCTGAGCAGAGGTGATATCATAGGTGGCAGGATTGACTACCCACAAATCGTTATAGAGCTTATGTGAGGTCAGACCGTTTCTGTTATCTCTTACCTGCACGGAAAAAACGTGGTTTCCGGCACTTAAGGTTCCTAAGTTTAAGGTGTAATCGCCGAGCGAAAGATTCTTAATTTCGTTGGCGACACCATCAACTTCATAGAGTAAATCTAAGGTTACCGAAGTGTCATTGTTGAGATACTCTGAATGTTCATAGTCTGTAAAATAAAGGGGAATCTGAATAGAATCATAAATAGTCGGCTTGGGATTAAAATAATAGGTGGCGATATAGGGTACATCAAAGCGTGCCGCCAAATCCTGAGCAGAGACGCCTTCGATAATTGTATCTTCGGTATAGGTTGATTCGCTTGAGACAAATTCCTCGTCGCGGGTGCTTTCTTCGTCGGGGATGCTTTCTTCGTCAAGGATGTTCTCATCGTCAAGGATGATTTCGTCATCTAGGATGCTTTCATCATCGAGGATGTTCTCATCGTCAAGGATGCTTTCATCATTGGGTATGGTTTCGCTGCCGGAGATGGTTTCATCATCAGGCAGATTGCCATTCTCGACATTATCAGCTTCTTCGGTAAGGGTTCCCTGATTCTCCGAATATACCACCGAACTGTTGCCTGCGGACTCATCTGCAGATGCATTGATATGTACGGACATAAATGCAAGAGCGATAGCCATTAATGAAGCAATTAATCTGCTGCATATATTTTTTCTTTTCATTATTTCTCCCTATAACGCGCTTTAAGATTTCACGCGTCTCCCTCATAAAGATGATTAATATAATTATAAAATAATTATAACCTAATTATTAAAAAAGTATAACCTACATATTGAATAAGTATAGTCTTCAAAATGAATCAAAACTACTAATTAATCTTACAAAATTGTAAGGTAATTGTAAGATGATTAAATGGTGACAGCCTCTTGCGAATGATAATATGAATTCATCAAGTGAAACACATCAGATACACAATCCGATGAAACAATATTTAATCCAAGAGAGGTAAATAATTATGAAGACAAGAACAACAAAGATCATTTCATGGGTAGCAGCTGCAGTAGTAGTAGCAATGTTTGGAATTTCAGTAGTACAGAGCATCAATGGTGTTGCAGTTAACTGGGGTTTGAATTCAATGGTAGCTTGCTGCTTAACCTGCGTATTTGCAAGCATCAGTGCTAAGGAAAAGAAAGCTAATAAGGATGCTGAGGCAAAGGCTGAATTGGTATAATATCTCGGAGAAAGAAATTAAGCACAGAGAACTCTGTTTTGACCTTAACGGTTGGAACAGGGTTCTTTTTTTATTCATATAATTGTTTAAAAACAACCTTTGATTACACATGATGATACTTTTGATGATGGTGTTGATTTATGCAATGCATAAATGTATAATGAAATATATGGTTATGTAACTTTTAATTTGTTCAAGGTCGCAAAATGCGACCTTGAGAGAAGAAAGAAGATCAGTGATGGAACGTGATGAGAAAAGAGATTACCTGATAGCGCTTCGCGAAAGTACAGGGATGACGCGCAAGGATTTTGCTATTGAATATGAGATACCCTATCCGACACTTACAGATTGGGAGCTGGGGCACAGAAGAGTGCCGGAGTATTTGCTGCGTTTATTGGCATACCAAGTAGGACTTCGCAATAACGACTGTTGTTTTGTGAGTGGTAAAAATTGGTTTAGATATAGGGCGGGAGCAATTATTGTTGAGGACAACAAGGTGCTATTTGCAACAGATGATACGATTGACTATTACTATACAGTAGGTGGTGGCGTGCATTTAGGTGAGTTATCGGAGGATTGTATCAAACGAGAAGTTCTTGAAGAAATAGGTGTTAATTATGAAGTGGATCATCTCGCAGCCATCGTAGAAAATTTCTTCGACGGTCACGGTGGGAAAATAGAAGGGATGGATTGTCATTGTCTGGAGTTCTACTTCTTAATGAAGAGCAGAGGAAGTACAAAGATTGACAGCCATTCGACCAATTCTATTGGCGCGATAGAGCATATGAAATGGATTCCGATAGAGGATATCAATCAGTATAATATAAAGCCATCTTTTCTAAAGGAACGTTTAACAGAGATTATTAAAAGTGATAAAGTGATTCACATTGTATCGGAGGAAGATAGGACACATAGTAAGTAACATTCCGTTTGAACAATGTTAAGCCGGTAAATGATAAGTTATCGAAAAATATAAATCATAAGTAGAAGCGCAGGAGGAATATATGCGTTATATTAAAAGAGCAGGTATGTTTTTGTTGCTGGGAGGTATGCTGATGCTGTTTGGATGCGGAAACAAAATGTATAAAATTGATTATTGCGGAGAGCAAGGCTGTTATGAAGATGCCAAGGATTCATATAAAGAAGGCAAGAAAGTTACATTAAGATATGGTCTTATTGCAACAGATACAAACTATTCTTTTTATCTTGATGATGAGCCCGTTGATTATAAGTACGAGGATGGTGCTTACGTTATTAGTTTTATGATGCCCGGGCATGATGTGAAGCTTGAATGTCGCACTTCAAATTTAATGGCTTATACACGCATGGCTGTTACTGTTACAAATCAGGTTAAAACAGCGGATGTTTGGATTATTCCGGATACAGAAGAAAACAGAAAGACCACCATATGGGGAACAGCAACCATATCGCAGCTTGGAGCAGAGGCGAGCGAGACCGTATATCTGAATGATTCAGCTGATGAAGCGGGCATGTATCTGATTCGTATGATTGACGAGGATGGAATGTTTTATTCAGCTGATGGAATAAGTCTTGAAGATAACCAATCCATTGTGATTAGAGAAACGGAAGACAGGATTGTAATCATAGAGATATATGATGTGAATGGAACTAAGCTTACAGAGGATGAAATGTTTGCTGCCAGATTATAGTCGTCGAAGTTACCGATGAGTCGAAGCCGGAGGTAGAGAATGTTTGGAAATTATATAAGTATCCGTGGTCAGCACCTTAATGAATATCGTTGCAGCTGCGGCGGAGGAATGACCGGAGGATACAACAATAAAACTGTAAAAAGATTTGAGGACCATGCGTTGATAAAAATTGAATCGGCTGAGTGGCATTCGCAGGATCCGACAGTGATAGAATATCAGACAGATGTTGCTGTATTGGATGAAATTGAAGCAATTGTACGTAAGTACAAGATGAATCACTGGAACAGAAAAAAATTCACCAATATGTTTGTACATGATGGTGAAAGTACAGGCTATCATTTCAGGTTTAATGATGCAGAGATTTCATTTTCTTCGCAGATATATCCTGACAGGTACAGAGAGAAGCTGGCGGAGATTGATAGTGTCATTGAAGCGTATATTGAAAAAATGTAAGAAGTTAATTAAGGAAGTAATCACTATGCAGAATTCCCAAATGAGTTCGAGTGAAAAGAGGTTTGGTATATCTTCGTCAACATTGCATATTATAGCGATGGCATTTATGTTTTGCGACCATTTGTGCATGACACTTTTGGGTAATGTGATGTGGTTACATTACATCGGAAGAATTGCATATCCAATATTTGCTTTTATGCTGGTGGAAGGCTTTAGACATACGGGGAATCTTAAAAAGTATTTTCTCAGAATGGTCATTTTTGCGCTGATTTCGGAAGTCCCGTTTGATTTGATGTGCGGTGGAACCTGGTTCTTCCCGACACAGCAGAACGTAATGTTCACGTTTATAATCAGTATGCTTTTGATGCTTTTAATGGAGCAGCCCAAGAAGATAAAAAATGCTGCCGGAAGATATATTTTGTTTGCAGTAACGGCATTGTCTGCACTTTTGATCGGTTTTATAGTCGGAACCGTCACCATGGTTGATTATTTCGGCGGCGGAATTGTTATGGTGCTTTGCTTCTATTTCTTCCAGGGAGACAGAATTCTTTCCTTTGAGGTTAAGTACAAAAAGAAGTGGATCAGGCTTCTCGTGGTTTGGATTAATCGAATAGCACAGGCATACTTAGTATGGCAAATCTGTAATGAGATGATAGGCGGTCTTTGCGAGAATATTACTATATTCGGAAAAACATATGAGGTTGTAGTTGAATCGTTTGGTATTTTAGCTTTGATACCGATATGGTTGTATAACGGGCAAAAGGGTATTACTTCAAAACCGTTTAAGTATTGTTGTTATGCATTTTATCCGGCACATATTTTGCTTCTGGTAGCGTTGCAGTTTTTGATTTACATGAATTAGTGCGAAAAATAGATTTGAAGATTAGTATGATAGCGATTTATTCTTAATATGATAGCAATTTATTCTATTTTACATTTTATAGTGGATGCTATATGTGCGTACGCGATGTTTGGACGCTTTGGCGGTGATAGCATATATGCATATCTGCTCTACAATTTATGTGCATTTGTTTTGCAGCTTCCGATTGGAGCTGTGATAGATTTGGTTGTTATGAGAATGTCCGGCAATGCTGCAAAAAAGCGTGTTTTTTTTGCGGTCACTGCTTTAGGAGTGGTATTAACACTGATAGGAATGTATGCGGGACCATATGCGCTCGGAGTGGGTAATGCACTTTTTCATTCAGGTGGCGGAGTTGGTTGCATAAATGAGGACAGAGACAGAAAGCTAAACGGCAGAGGTCTTGGTGTTTTTGTAGCACCGGGAGCTCTTGGTTTGTTTGTGGGTAAGCTGGCAAACAATTACTCATTAGGGCAGCAGTATGTGCAGCTTGCATGGATTGCGGTTTCGTTGCTTATGGTGCTTATTGCCTTTTTATGTTTGGTTGCAGAGGAAAAAAGATTATCATCTGATGCGACTGATAATTCGTCTGCAGAAGATTGCGATAATAAAAAGAAGGCGACGGGATTTGGAATACTTCTTACGGTAATATGTTGCTTTATAGTAGTGATTATTCGTTCGTATGTCGGAATGGCAATGAGCTTTGACTGGAAGACCGGATTAGCAATGACACTTTTAGCAGTGCTCATGGTGGCTTTCGGAAAAGCGGCAGGTGGCTTTGCGGCGGCTAGGATAGGTAAGCTTGCGACAATATGTATATCGCTCGGACTTGCAGGTGTTGCCTTCCTTTTTTCAGACAATGCTGTGGCGGGTTTGCTTGCGTTGTTTTTCTTTAATATGACAATGCCGATAACCCTTCATATGATGACCGAAATGCTTACTGATACTCCCGGAATAGCCTTCGGTTCACTCAGCTTTGGATTGTTTATCGGATTTTTACCTGTGTATTTTGAATGGGCTGTGCCTGTGACAGGAATGTGGATAGGAGTGGCCGGAAGTCTGTTATCGTTGGCACTGCTTGTGCTCCCGATTGTGCTTGTGCGCCGAAATAATGGGAAGAGGTAGCTATGGCTGAATATCTGTTAAAAGGACTCGGTATATCGCTGGCGCTTACTTTGCTTTTGGAATTGTCATATGCATTTGTGTTAAGAATCAGAGGTAAGAAGCTGATTCCGGTACTGCTGGTAAATCTATTGACCAATCCGCCTGTTGTATTGCTGGCGCTGACGGTAGTTGGAAATATCTTCGGACGAATACTGATGGAGGTTGCGGTTATAGCAATCGAAGGGTATATTTATTATTGGTTTGGTAAAACAAGAGACTATGCCATCACAAGGCCGTTCTTAAAGTCAATGCTTCTGAATGCATTTTCCTATGGAATGGGCGGAGTGATTGCATTTATCAGCTATCGTTTATGAGGTGAGGGAAAGAAGTTTATGAAGGAAAGTAAATTGATGAAGGAAAATCCGGGTAAAAATGTTGGCGGCGTGATTAAGTATTTAGTCGGAATGCTTGCGATTGCAGTAGCTGCACTGATTACATTTACTAATTCTGTCAGGGCAGATGTAATCTTTGAGCCTGAGGATGATTTTTATAAAAAGAATTCTTCAGAGTGCGAAATTTGTGAACGTCATTACATTACGAACGGATATGACGGAAAGGTAATCGTATACCAAAATCCCAAGAAGAATAAAGTCGTAGAAGAGTATGAAAACGGCGAGAAAATATTTGTTGATTTTACCTATACAGACAAGAATGGTATCTCCTGGGGACTGATTAATACAGTTGGATGGTTCCCGATGGATTATGCTTATCCTTTGTATGATAATACCAGCTTTTGGTATGAGCACGGAGCTGAATATGTAACGGTGCCATATGACGAAGCAGATTCGGATATACACGAGGGAGACGATTTTTATCTGTACAGTTATCCGGGCGCACCCAGCGGATATCTGCATACCTGCTATGATGAGATTGGTCCTGATACAACGACAAGATATACCGATCCCTTCGGATATGAGTGGGGATATGTGAGCTATTATTATGCCAACCGCGGTTGGGTGTGCTTAAGTCATCCCGGATATACCTTCGAAGAATTGTATCCTGACGGACAGAGCTTTTCAGGTGTTACTGAAATTCCTGAGGAATGTGCTTATGAAATCATTCCCGGCAAGAAAATAGATATTGCAGATAACAGAGACACAGACAAAGATAAGGACAAGGATAGGGACAGAGACAATGATGACAAGAGCAATGTATCCTCTGATTTCCCTTGGATTATTGTTATAATAGCAGCTGTTATTTTACTGTCAGTATGTTCGGCTGTTGTGATATTAGTGATTATCAAAAAGAATGCTGCCAAGAAAAAGCA
>JAKSRU010000083.1 GCA_024403475.1 Lachnospiraceae bacterium
CCTTGCCACATACATCACACTTTGCCATCGTAAAACACCTCCTTGAACGAGATTTTAGCGCATTTTTTTACGCAACATTGACATATTATCAGAATTGTCGAATATATGCAAGTATTATTTTAAGAAAATTTCAGTTTATTTTATTTAGAAATGATGTTATATTGATTAGTGTATGTGCCAAATAGAAAGAGAGGTATCAGATATGAAGAATTCATCATTGAATACTCATTTAGGCAGTATTTCTGTCGATAACGACGTTATTGCTCAGTATGCCGGAAGCGTTGCTGTTGAATGCTTTGGTATCGTCGGTATGGCAGGCATCAATATGCGTGACGGTATAGTTCGTCTGCTCAAAAAAGAGAATCTCAGAAGAGGTATTAACGTTACCCTTAAGAATAATAAGCTTATTCTCGATTTTCATATCATAGTTGCATATGACGTAAGTATTATCACCGTATGCAACAACCTTATTGACAGTGTAAAATATAAGGTAGAAGAATTCACCGGATTAGAAATCGATAAGATCAACGTCTATGTTGAAGGCGTTAGAGTGATTGACTAAGGAGGATCTTTTTTCGTGGGCGTTCAGCAGATAGATTCAAAATTATTATCCAAGTGTTTCCTTGCAGGTGCTATTAACCTCGAGAAGAACAAGGAATGGATAAATGAACTTAATGTATTTCCTGTTCCTGATGGAGATACCGGTACCAATATGTGCATGACTATTATGTCAGCAGCTAAAGAAGTAGCAGCTCTTGGTGAAGAGCCTGATATGGGTTCTCTTTGCAAGGCTATTTCAAGTGGTTCACTCAGAGGTGCAAGAGGTAACTCGGGTGTTATTCTTTCGCAGTTACTTCGTGGATTTACCAAGGTAGTTAAAGAAGAAGGAAATATAACAATTCCTGTTGTTGCAAGTGCTTTTACCAAGGCGGTAGAAACAGCTTACAAGGCTGTAATGAAGCCTAAGGAAGGTACTATTCTTACAGTTGCACGCGGAATGTCAGAGAAGGCAAGTGATCTTGCAGAAGACGGTTGTACCGATCTTGAAGCATATTTTGCTGCAATTCTTGAATACGGTCGTGAGGTTCTTGCTCAGACTCCCGAAATGCTTCCTGTACTTAAAGAAGCCGGTGTAGTAGATTCGGGCGGACAGGGACTTATCGAATTCCTTCAGGGTGCTATGGATGCTTATCTTGGTAAGGTTAAGAACTTCAGCCTTGATGCCGCTGAAGAGCAGAAGGAAGAAGCTGCAGAGGAAAAGAAGGTACATAAGCTTGTATACTGCATTAAGTGCATAATTGTACCTGATAAAAACCTTATCGCAAAGAATGAGGCTGATATCAAGAATTATCTTGAATCAATCGGACATCTTGTATCTATTGCAAATAATAACGACGTAATCGGAATTCATATTCATACAAATGATCCCGGACTTGTATTCCAGAAGGCTATAAAGTTTGGACAGGTAAAAGATATTACTATGTATAATAGAAATCTTGAGCCTAATCCTAAGAAGGCCAAGAAGGAAGCCGCAGAAGCTGCTAAAGAAAATATTGCTTCAGCTGAATCTCCCAAAGCAGAAGAGCCCGTAAAGCCTTCTGAGCCTGCAAAGCCTTACGGATTTATTACAGTTGCTGCCGGTGATGGATTAGTAGAAATCTTTAAGAGCCTCAATGTTGATTATATCATTGAAGGCGGCCAGACAATGAATCCCAGCACTGCTGATTTCCTTGACGCAGCATCTAAGGTTAATGCCGAGACAATATTTGTTCTTCCCAACAACAAGAACATTATTCTTGCAGCTAATCAGGCAGCTGAACTTATGACCGACAAGAAGCTCATTGTTATTCCTACTAAGACAGTACCTCAGGGTATTACTGCAGTAGTTAACTTCATTCCTGACGTTACTCCTGAAGAGAATGAAGAAACAATGAATGCAGAAATCGGAAACGTTAAGACAGGTCAGGTTACTTATGCCGTAAGAGATACCTCTATTGACGGTAAGGAAATTCATACCAACGATTATATGGGTATTGGTGATGCAGGATTGGCTTCAGTCGGAACCGACAAAACTACAGTTATATTAGAGCTTATTGATTCAATGGTAGATGATTCATCAGAGCTTATAAGCATTTACTATGGATCAGATGTAACCGAGGAAGAAGCTAACGAAATTTGCGAACTTGTAACCGCTAAATATTCATCAGTAGATGTTGAACTTCAGCGTGGCGGACAGCCGATTTACTATTATATGATTTCGGTTGAGTAATCAGCATTAATGTAGTTTAACAGACTACATCATGACGGTTTGATGTACTACATAAAAGGTGTTTTAATACTAGGAGGAAACTTTTTGTTTCCTCCTATTTTTGTGCAACTAACTTTGTATGTATCAAGAAGGTCTTTGATGAATCTGAATACTCCGGTAAACAAACTTAAAGGTATTGGCGATAAAACTACAGCACTTTTCAATAAGCTTCATATATATACTTACGAGGATTTAATTAATTATTTCCCCAGAGAATATATGAATTATGAGGCACCTGTTGGAGTGTCCGATATCAAAATCGGCAATATTCAGACTGTAACGGGGCATTTATCCGCGGTTAACGGACCAATTACTGCGGGACGATATAAAATCATTACTGCAGTATTAAAAGATGGCTTAAACACCTTAGAAATTATGTTTTTTAACCAGCCATATATCAAAAAGATGTTAAAGGTTGGTGGAGTATATTTATTTCGCGGAAAAGTAATACAAAAAGGCACCCGGCTGATTATGCAGTCTCCAAGAATATTCAGCCGAAATGATTATGATGAATTAATGGGGCATCCTGTTCCTGTTTATTCGCTTACATCAGGATTATCCGGAAAAACCGTTACTAAAGCTGTTAATTCAGCACTACAAGATATTCAATGGGATGATGAAATTTTTCCCGCATCAGCTTTAAAGGAATTAGATATTGTAAGCCACAGCAAAGCAATTTCACTA
This sequence comes from Lachnospiraceae bacterium, assembly GCA_024403475.1. GTDB lineage: Bacteria > Bacillota > Clostridia > Lachnospirales > Lachnospiraceae > AC2028. The sequence continues at coordinate 2,993 of JAKSRU010000083.1, forward strand.
ATTCACAATCCGCTTAATGAAGATTCAATACAGATTGCAAGAAGAAGATTAGCCTTTGAAGATTTCTTTTACTTCATAATGCTTCTTCGCAAGAATAGAGAATTAGCAGTTACATTAAAAAATTCATATCCTATGATAGAGACTGCTGATACAAAAAGGTTTATCGAAAAGCTTCCCTTCAAGCTTACTTCAGGTCAAAAGAAGACATGGAATCAAATATGTGAAGACATGTCAGGCGATGGCTGTATGAACAGACTTGTTCAGGGTGATGTTGGTAGTGGTAAGACTATAGTTGCGATATTGGCTCTGTTAATGACTGCATGTAACGGCTACCAGGGAGCTTTAATGGCGCCTACCGAGGTTCTTGCAACCCAGCATATGGAAACAGTAACCGACTTAGTTAAAAAATATGACCTGCCATTAAAGCCTGTACTATTGGTTGGTTCAATGAAAGCCTCTGAAAAGAAAGCCGTTTATGAATCAATTAAAACCGGTGAATGCAATCTGATAATCGGTACGCATGCATTGATTCAGGAAAAGGTTGAATATAGCAAGCTGGCTCTTGTAGTCACAGATGAGCAGCACAGATTCGGAGTACGCCAAAGAGAAGCCTTGGCTGACAAGGGAAATCAACCTCATATTTTAGTTATGAGTGCAACTCCAATTCCCAGGACCCTGGCAATTATCCTTTACGGAGATTTGCATCTGTCGGCTATACATGAATTACCTGCTGACAGATTGCCGATTAAGAACTGTGTTGTAAAGACAGATTACAGACCATCAGCATATAAATTCATTTCAGACCAGGTCGCAATGGGACGTCAGGCATATGTCATTTGTTCACAGGTAGAAGCCGGTGAAAATGATGATTTAGAGAACGTAATTGATTATTGCGAAAAATTAAAAGATGTTTTACCCAAGCTTAATATTTCATACCTGCACGGTAAAATGAAGCCAGCTGAAAAAAATACAATCATGCAAAATTTTGCAGATGGAAATATAGATGTTTTAGTATCCACCACAGTAATTGAGGTTGGAATAAATGTTCCAAATTCTACAGTAATGATGGTAGAGAATGCCGAAAGATTCGGTCTGGCGCAGTTACATCAGCTCAGAGGCCGAGTAGGAAGAGGAAAACATCAAAGCTATTGCATATTTATCAGTTCCAATGAAGATAAAAAAACAATGGAACGACTAAATATACTCGCCGGAACAAATGACGGTTTCAAAATCGCTTCAGAGGACCTGCGCTTAAGAGGTCCGGGAGAATTTTTCGGTGTTAGACAAAGCGGAGAATTTGCATTTAAGGTTGGCGATATATATGCGGATTCAGCCCTTCTGGAAGAAACTAATAATTTTGTTGATAAGCTTCTTGCAGACGACCCAAAGCTTAACAAGGTTGAAAATGCTAACTTAAAGGCATCTGTAATCAGATACTATGAGAAGTCAGAAATGCTTCAATCTATCTGATACGCGGCAACTGATATTATACTAAAATCAGATATAAAACTATTAAAAGCTAAAAATGCTAATATTTTTATGATAATAACCAATACTATTTATGGGGGTTCACATGTCAAAAGTTGCAATTATAACAGACAGTAACAGCGGTATTACACAGGCAGAGGCAAAAGAACTAGGAGTTTTTGTATTACCTATGCCTTTTATGATAGGAGAAAAGGAATTTTTCGAAGATATAGATCTTACTCAGGAGCAATTTTATGAAAAGCTTCAGGATGGTGAAAACATTTGCACCAGTCAGCCTGCATTAACACAGGTGACCGAGCTTTGGGATAAGGTTCTTGAGGATTACGATGAAATTATTCATATTCCTATGAGCAGTGGTCTTTCAGGCTCATGTGAAAGCGCATATATGTTATCACAGGAAGAGCCTTATGATGGCAAAGTATTTGTAGTTGATAATCAGAGAATTTCTGTAACTCAGAGACAGTCTGTAATAGATGCTCGTGATCTTGCTGCACTCGGTAAAACCGGTCGAGAGATTTCGGATATTTTGATTAGAGACAAGTTTGAAAGCAGTATTTATATAATGCTTGATACATTATACTATCTTAAAAAGGGCGGCAGAATCACTCCGGCAGCTGCAGCCATCGGTACCTTGCTTAAGCTTAAGCCTGTACTACAGATTCAGGGTGAAAAGCTTGATGCCTATTCAAAGGCCAGAACAACCAACATGGGCAAGGAAACTATGAAGAATGCCATAAAAAATGATATTGAAAATCGATTTGGTGGTCTTGATAAAGCTCTTGATAATATTTATCTGCAAATTGCATATACTAAGGATTTAGAATCAGCGCTTCAGTTTAAGGAAGAGGTTCTCCAAGAATTCCCCGGCTTTGACATCATTGTACATCCTTTGTCATTATCTGTATCATGTCATATCGGACCCGGAGCATTAGCCTTGGCTTGTTGTAAAAAAACTCCCGAACTGATGTCATAAATAATCATCTGTTGATTCATTAAATACCTACAGCAGATTATTAACTATTGGTATAAAGCATAATTAATAATTAAAAGCACAGGATATATTGTTGATATTCCTGTGCTTTTTTGCGCTTAAAACACCAAATTTTGCGGTATTTTCTTGTCTATATACAAAATCTATGATATATTACATTGTGAACGAATGTTCTAAATTATCTATTTTTGTATTTCGATTTGGAGGAGCTATGGCGCAGGAAAAATACGATGCCTCGAGCATAACCGTCCTTGAAGGTCTTGAAGCGGTAAGAGTCAGACCGGGAATGTATATTGGTTCAGTAACCACCAAGGGACTCAATCACCTTATCTATGAAATAGTAGATAACTCTGTTGATGAGCATCTTGCCGGCTACTGTGATGTTATAAATGTTACTCTTGAAAAGGACGGCTCATGTACTGTATCTGATAACGGAAGAGGTATACCTGTAGGTATGCACGAAAAAGGTATCAGCGCGGAAAGACTGGTATTTACCACACTTCATGCAGGCGGTAAATTTGATAATAACGCCTATAAAACAAGTGGTGGTTTGCACGGTGTAGGTTCTTCTGTAGTAAATGCACTTTCTGAGCATTTGACTGTGACCGTCAAATCCGGTGGGCATATATATCAGGATACCTATTCAAGAGGTATTCCCACAATGGAGCTTGTGGACGGATTACTTCCCTCAATCGGCAAAACAAAGGAAACCGGAACCACAATCAATTTCCTTCCTGATAATACTATTTTTGACAGAACCAGATTTGCAGAAGCAGATGTAAAAAACAGACTTCATGATACCGCATATCTGAATCCTAATCTCACAATTAATTATAAGGATTTGCGCGGTGCAGAGCCTGAAGAGATTATATTCCATGAGCCTGATGGAATTGCAGGCTTTATCAAAGCAATGAATGCCAACAGTGAAACTGTTTCGGATATAGTTTATTTTTCGGGCGAATACGAAAACATATTTGTTGAATGTGCATTTCAGTATGTAAACGAATTTCATGAGAATGTACTCGGATACTGTAACAATATCTACAACTCAGAAGGTGGAACACATTTAACAGGCTTTAAGTCACAGTTTACAAGCATTATTAATTCCTATGCTCATGAGCTCGGAATTCTCAAAGAAAAGGATGCTAACTTTACCGGTTCTGATGTAAGAAACGGTATGACTGCTGTTATAAGTATCAAGCATCCTGATCCAAGATTTGAAGGTCAGACCAAAACAAAGCTTGATAACCAGGATGCCTCAAAGGCTGTATCAAAGGTTACCAATGATGAGGTTACCAGATATTTTGACCGTAATTTAGAAATGCTCAAGAGCATTATCGGTTGTGCTGAAAAGGCTGCCAAGATCAGAAAATCTGAAGAAAAGGCAAAAACAAACCTCCTTACAAAACAGAAGTATTCATTTGATTCAAATGGTAAACTTGCCAACTGTATTTCCAAGGATGCTTCTAAGTGTGAGATTTTCATCGTAGAGGGAGACTCTGCGGGCGGCTCTGCCAAAATGGCCAGAGATAGAAATTATCAGGCTATACTTCCTATAAGAGGTAAGATTCTAAACGTAGAAAAAGCTTCTATGGATAAAATTCTTGCAAATGCCGAAATCAAAACTATGATTAATTCCTTCGGATGCGGATTCTCTGAAGGCTATGGCAATGATTTTGATATTACCAAGCTTCGCTATGATAAGATTGTAATCATGGCCGATGCGGACGTTGACGGAGCACATATCTCAACATTGCTTTTAACTTTATTTTACAGATTTATGCCTCAGCTTATTTTCGAGGGTCATGTGTATATAGCAATGCCTCCTCTTTATAAGGTTATTCCTTCTAAAGGAAAGGAAGAGTATTTATATGATGATAAGTCTCTTGAAAAATACAGGAAGAATCACAAGGGTACATTTACTCTTCAACGATATAAGGGTCTCGGCGAAATGGATGCTGAACAGCTGTGGGAAACCACACTTGATCCGGAGAGAAGACTTATGAAGCAGGTTGAAATCGAAGATGCCAGAAATGCTTCGGAAATGACCGAGCTGCTGATGGGTACGGATGTTCCTCCGAGACGTGCATTTTTATATCAGCACGCTCAGGATGCTAATTTGGATGTATAGGAGTTATAAATGGAAGATCGCATAATCAAAACAGAATATTCTGATGAAATGCAAAAATCCTTCGTGGATTACGCAATGAGCGTAATTATAGCTCGTGCATTACCGGATGTCAGAGATGGCCTTAAACCCGTTCAAAGACGTATTTTATACGATATGGGTGAACTTGGAATCAGACATGACAGACCTCACAGAAAGAGTGCCAAGATAGTCGGTGATACCATGGGTAATTATCACCCTCATGGTGATTCATCTATTTACGATGCGCTTGTAGTAATGGCACAGGAATTCAAGAAGGGTATGACTCTTGTAAACGGTCATGGTAACTTCGGTAATATCGAAGGTGACGGAGCCGCTGCAAGCCGATACACCGAAGCAAGACTTGAAAAGATTACCCAGGATGCATTTCTTGCCGACCTTGACAAGGACGTAGTTGATTTCATTCCCAATTATGATGAAACCAATAAGGAGCCTTCAGTATTACCTGCTAAATTTCCGAATATCTTAGTTAACGGTTCTGAAGGTATTGCTGTTGGTATGGCTACAAGTATACCCCCTCATAATCTCGGAGAGGTTATTGATGCTACCAAGGCATATATGATGAACGAATCAATCACTACCGAAGAGTTGATGAAATATATAAAGGGGCCTGATTTCCCTACCGGTGGTATTGTTATCAACAAGGATGAGCTTCTTGAAATATATGAGAGCGGAAGCGGTAAGATAAAGATTCGTGGTAAGGTAGAGGTAGAGAAGGTAAAAGGCGGCCATCAAAATGTTGTCATTACCGAAATTCCTTATCCGATGATTGGTGCAAATATAGCTAAGTTCCTTCAGGATGTTGCCACATTGGCTGAAACCAAAAAGACTCAGGATATAGTTGATATTTCCAACCAGTCATCGAAAGAAGGTATCAGAATAGTTATCGAACTTCGTAAAGATGCAGATGCGGATAACTTTATTAATCTCTTATATAAAAAGACTCATCTTGAAGATACCTTCGGAGTAAATATGCTCGCCATTAGTGACGGTCGCCCTGAGACTATGGGCCTTAAAGCTATCATCAAGGCGTGCGTAGATTTCCAATACGAGGTTAATACACGCAAGTATACCAATATGCTTGCTAAAGAGCTAGAGCGTAAAGAAGTTCAAGAAGGACTTATCAAGGCTGTAAATGTTATTGACCTTATTATTGAGATTTTAAGAGGTTCCAAGGATCGTCAGATGGCAAAGGATTGCCTCATCTACGGTAAAACCGATGGTATTCAGTTTAAGTCACGCGAATCTGTTATTATGGCTCAGCAGCTTAGCTTTACCGAAAGACAGGCAAATGCTATTCTTGAAATGAGATTATATAAATTAATCGGACTGGAATTGGATGCACTTATAAAAGAGCACGATGATACCATGTCAAATATTTACAGATATGAAGATATCCTTGATCGTAAGGATTCTATGGCTACTGTAATTATGCAGGAGCTTGATGATATCAAAAAGGAATTTTCAAGACCAAGAAGAACTGTTATCGAAAATGGCGAAGAAGCAGTATTCAAGGAAAAAGAATTCGAGGTAATGGATGTATATTACCTTATGGATCGTTTCAACTATGCTAAGCTCATCGATAAGAATACATACGAGCGCAACACAGAAGCTTGTGAAACCGAATTCAGATATTGCTTCAAGGTTAAAAATAACGGTCGTATTGCAGTATTTACCGAAGACGGTACAATGCATGTTATAAAGGCCTTAGATCTTCCGATGTCAAAGCTTCGTGATAAGGGTACACCTATACACAACATAACCAATTACGAAGAGAATCATGGTCCCGTCCTTTTGGCCGCAAACATGGAAGAAATGTTAACAAGCCGTCTTGCATTTGTTACCAAGAAGGGACTTGTAAAGCTTGTACCCGGCGATGAATTCGAGACCACCAGAAAGACTATGGCTTCCACCAAGCTTACTGACGGTGACTTAGTAGCCGGTGTAGAGATTGTAAATGAAGAGAAGAATATTGTTCTTAAATCTAAGAACGGTTACTTCTTAAGATTCCAGCTGGAAGAAATCTCTATACTTAAGAAGGCTTCTCAGGGTGTCAGAGGCATGAAGCTTGAAGGCAAGGATGAGGTTGAGGAAGTATATCTTACAAGAGGCAATGATACCAAAGCTATAACACATAACGGACACGAAATTGTCCTTAACACTATTAAGCTTCTTAAGAGAGACTCAAAGGGCACCAAAATCAGATAATCATTTATATTCGGAGATTTAATCATGAGAGTTATTGCAGGAACAGCACGCAGCTTACCATTAAAAGCACCTGAAGGTCTTGATACCAGACCTACTCAGGACAGAATAAAGGAAACTTTATTTAACATATTACAGATGGATATTCCCGAATGTGTATTTGTAGATATGTTTGCCGGAAGTGGCGGAATCGGAATCGAAGCACTCAGTCGTGGTGCAAGGAAAGCATATTTTATTGATAACAGTCCTGCGGCTGCAATGTGTATTAATGAAAACCTTGCATTTACCAAATTTACTGACCGTGCTATAGTATTTAAGC
>JAKSRU010000084.1 GCA_024403475.1 Lachnospiraceae bacterium
GATATCCTTGATGAGACTGAGAAGAGAGCTCTTGTATCTCTCGACGGTGCTGTAGAGTACAGCCTCAAGGATAAGGTTAAGAACGGCAAGTTCATGGTAGAACAGGGTATCATCGCAGGCTGTGCCGGCGGTGGATTCGAGAATATCTGCGCTGCAGCTGATATCCTCAAGGGAAGATATATCGGTTCAGATGCATTTACCCTCAGCGTATATCCTGCTTCAATGCCTGTATATATGGAGCTCATTAAGAACGGTTGCGCAGCTACCATTCTTGAGACCGGTGCTGTAATGAAGACCGCTTTCTGCGGACCTTGCTTCGGCGCTGGCGATACTCCTGCAAACAATGCATTCAGTATTCGTCACTCAACACGTAACTTCCCTAACCGTGAGGGCTCTAAGCTTCAGAACGGTCAGATTTCTTCAGTTGCTCTTATGGATGCTCGTTCAATCGCAGCAACCGCAGCAAACGGAGGTATCCTTACTCCCGCTACCGATTTCGATGGAGAGTTTGGCAAGTATCAGTATCACTATGATGCAAATATCTACAAGAATCGTGTATTCGATTCACACGGTGTTGCAGATCCCAATGCAGAGCTTGTACTCGGTCCCAACATCAAGGATTGGCCTGTAATGGGTGCACTTCCTGAGAACATGGTTCTCCAGGTAGTATCAGAGATTCATGACCCTGTAACCACTACTGATGAGCTTATCCCTTCAGGTGAGACTTCATCATTCAGATCAAATCCTCTCGGACTTGCAGAGTTCACTCTCTCAAGAAAGGATCCTATGTACGTAAGCCGTGCTAAGGAAGTTCAGAAGGCAGAGAAGACTCGTATGGCAGGTGAGTGCCCTTGCACTACCTGTGATTGGGTAAAGCCTGTAATGACTGCTGTAAAGAACAACGGATTTGCTGATGCAAGCCATGAGAATACAGGATTCGGTTCTACCATCTTCGCTGTAAAGCCCGGCGACGGTTCTGCTCGTGAGCAGGCTGCTTCTTGCCAGAAGGTACTTGGCGGATGGGCTAACATCGCTAACGAGTATGCTACCAAGAGATATCGTTCAAACCTTATCAACTGGGGTATGCTTCCTTTCCTTATCAAGGACGGCGAGCTTCCTTTCAAGAATCTTGATTACCTCTTCATCCCTGAGATCAAGAAGGCTGTTGAAGAGAAGTGGGATGTTATCAAGGCATACAAGGTAGATGCAGCTGCAGGTACTCTTTCAGATGCATTTGAGCTTAAGCTTGGCGAGCTCACCGACGAGGAGAGACAGATTATCCTCAAGGGTTGCCTCATCAACTACAACAGAGTTTAATCAGTATAAATGATTAGTTAACAAAATTATGTTATTACGACTGCCGGTGTCTGCGGATACCGGCAGTTTTTTGCGTAATAGGAGATAATTTTCCTATTACGCAAAACGCTCCGCGAGGATTGCACTGCAACAAGGAATTATATTGTCATTAAATATAATCAATTTGTAATAAAGTAGTATAAAATAATGAAATGTGGTAAATATTCGTGCAAAATATCTGTATGTATTAGTAGGAGTAATTTTTCAGAGCAAAGAATTGATTTTATTATTTTAGGACAGATATTTGAAGACTTTTATACGGCGAGGAATAAGTTATGAAAAGAATAATTGAGAAGGCTAAGTGCATAGTAGTGGGTGTGGTTATTGCGATGGCGGGAACTGCTTTGACGGGCTGCAGTCTGGTAGACAGGGCATTTACCGCTTTGGGAGACAGAGTAGGCGAATATATGGAGACAGTTACATATGATAATACAGATGTGAGAGATAACTTTAGCTATTCATGGCGTACATCGGATAATACAGGATATATCGAAACTTACTTCTGGGACGGAAGTGATGAAAAAAGACATATTAGTGTGCCTGAGAGCTTTGATGATATAAAAATTACTGAAGTAGGCGGAATTCATGGAAGAGGGGTTCCGGCACCGTTTTTTGTGGATGTTACACACGGAATGCCTGACAAGGAATTGAGAAAAATTACGCATATGGATGATGTCAGCGCGACGAATACAGAATATATAGATTTTTATCTGTATATTAACGAGGAACATATCGGCAATGTTTCTGTAATGAACACATATTATTACGAGGAGGCGACCTCCACTATCTACGTAAGTCAAATTACCGTAATCGATACTACAAAGGTATTTAAGGATACCGACTTTGGATATGGCCTGCTTCCGGGTGTGACCGATATTGAAACAATATCTTACAAAGCAATAGTACTCGGAAGCGGAAACAGCCGTGTTCCCGGACCTACAGATTACAGATATGTGGGAGTGGCTTATATCAGTGAAGAGGCTGCTGACACAATCAGAGATAAGTATGATTTGGAAAAATGTGATGTAGAGATTGAGGAGTCAATTTTGCAGATATATGCAGAGCTGAAGGTCATGGAATGGGAAGGCTCCAAGGATTTATCGAAGGATATTATAAAGCCCGGATGCAGCGGAGATATATATATCAGCGGAAATGTTATCTATTTTGAGATGTCGACCTATTAATACTTGGACATACAAGCAATTAAGAATTGGAGAATGATAGCCGGGTGATTTTGTCTTTACGCATTAATTATTTTTGCAGATAAGCCGATATAAAATATGTAACCTGACAGCCTCGTAGTTAAAGGATACGAGGCTGTTTTTATATCTTTTCCGGGGAGAGAATGGAGAAGAAGCTCTACAAATGAAAATCGATTCCGCAAATGTAGGAATGGATTCCGTACGCAGCTATAAGGCTGCAACTTACTCTTACAGACGTTTTGAGTTAAGGGATTATTCAAACGTCAAAGCAGGCATTAAGGGAAATGCCGAAGACAAGGATACCGCTGAAAAAGAAGCATCAAAAGAGAATGCTGACAAGGAAGTGGTTAAGGTTGGTCCGTTTATGGCAACGGACAGTATTACTTATCTGCAGCAAAGAATGTCTAAGGTTCGTTATGATTACAAGGTAAGAACCGAGGCAGAAAGAGACGCAGAAACTATCCGACAGGAGTCTATCAAATATATTTTTGAACTGCTGTTTGGAAGAACCAAGGAGAGAATCAAGAGGTTACTCGAAGAACATTCGACGCCGAATGTCGGAAAAAACACCGGCATAGGAACCTATGAGACATCTCCGGAGCAGCTGGATGCTTTGTTTAGAGACGGTGGAAATGACTCAGGGCAGTTTATTGCACAACCCTCCGCAAAGGGGATGAATTATAGCTTCACTCGTGCGGAATATCAGTATGAGAGTGAGGAAACGACATTTTCCGCAAAGGGAGTTGTAAGGACTGCTGACGGAAGGGAGATTCCTTTCAATATTGATGTGGGCATGAGCCGCGAGTTCGAATCCTTTTATGAGGAAAACACGAACGTGAGCATCGCTAATTTAAGAGGCACCGATTATGCGGCGCTTTGTGATCCGTTGGTCATTAATCTCAATAACAATGTTGCATCCGTATCAGATCAGAAGATACGCTTTGATATCGATGGGGATGGGGAGCTTGACAGTATAGGTCGCCTCGCTCAGGGAAGCGGATATCTGGCATTGGACAAAAACAACGACGGAAAAATCAATGATGGTACTGAACTCTTCGGAACAAAAAGCGGTGACGGCTTCGCGGATTTAGCGGAGTATGATGAGGACGGTAACGGATGGATTGACGAGAACGATGCTGTATGGAGCAAGCTTAGAATTATGTCCTATGATGCTAACGGCAAAGAGAATTTGTATACTTTAGCCCAAAGCGGAGTGGGAGCTATTTGCTTAAGCAGAGTTGCCACCGATTTTTCACAGAAGGATGATGAAAATTCAACTCAGAGCGTTGTGAGAAGTACAGGTATATTCCTCTATGAAAATGGAGCTGCGGGAACGGTGCAGCATATGGATGTAGCCAAGTACAAACAAGAGGCATAGTGAGACGCTGACTTACCGCTTGTGAAAAATAATACGCGTTAATAAATCTTAATTAATCTAAAACTATTTTTTGATACCATATTCGGGCACATAGTGGTAAAATATATAGGATTGTGGGTGCTGAATCCGTGAACAGTAGGGTAAACGGAGACATTCACAAAATATGTATTGATGTAGTCCGGGAGAATCAAAATGGAGCGCATGAGATTGCTTCGGACAATTTCATACGCTCCTTTATTTATGGCAGGCGCAATCCTGCTTACTTCTTGTACAACAAATAATGAGGTTGATCCTGATGCGGTCATTACTCCGATAGTAAATAGCGATATTACCACCATGGAGCAGGATGCAGTGCTTGATTACGATACACCTGTTCAGCTTCCGGGTATTATTGTTGATCGTGACGGATACAGCTCACAGGAAGTTAAGTACGCATGGGTTGTGGCTGCGCAGATGCCGGCCGTCTTTAGTGTGGTTGATGATGAGAGTGGTGAGGTTGTCCTTGAAATAGAGCCGGAGGCTGTTAAGTATGACAGCGAATCCGGTGTTTATAATGCCAAGATTAAGTTTAGCGAGATTACCCGAGAGGGAACCTATCACATTGAAGAGAGCAGTCTGGGACAATCATATTCATTTTCAATAGAAAATGATTATTACGTTAACAGATTTGACAGCTTTATAGCAGATGAATATGCAAAATGCGAAGATGCGACAGCTACTGCAGAGGAGGTCTACGCTCTGATTTATATCGGAGAGAGATATTCGATTTCCATAGCTGACAGCAAAAAGCTCTGGGAGGCAGTTGCAACTTGGATTAATGCGGCAGATACTTCTGCTATGGGAAAAGAAGATGCCGGACTCAGTGCGGCAATTTTAGCCAAGGCAAGCTTCAATTTCTCCAATACAGAGTCGGCTAAGGCTTTGGAGGACTCGGCAGCCAATGCAAGCGAATGGATACAGAGTGCAGAGGCATTGTACAGTGACATTTCCAACCGTGACGGTGAGTTGGCGGAGGATACCAAATTCCTTGCTCTGGCTGAGCTCTACAGAGTGACCGGCAAACAGACCTATGGGAATGCAATCTCTGATATGTACAACTATATCAATGGACTTGAGGATATTCACAGTTCGAGAAAATATCTGTACGGTTCAATGTGTTATATGAATACTCACAGAACAGTAAATCGTAATCTGTGTGATGTGTTTATGCAGTCGCTCCTTATGAGCTGTGAAACCATCAGCTGGGATAAGGCAATGCTGGCGCCTCAAAATGCTGACAGAACCGAGACCGATGTATTGTTAGATTATGCTCAGCAGCTTATTGCAATGAACTATGTGCTCGACGGATATCAGTACAATGAGCTTGTGGTAAGTATCGATCATTATATGTCAGGAAGAAACTATGAGGGCTATCTTTGCAATGGTGAAGAAGAGTATCCTGAGGATGAAATAGTTATTATGTCATGGCTTGCACTTCTTGAAAAAAATGGCAAGCTGGACCCTTCCGCTCCTGTTGAATGGGAGTATTCTTGGTAGAAGCAATAAGAGGATAAGATATGAAAGTAGTAGTATTGGCAGGTGGAATAAGTACTGAAAGAGATGTATCGCTCATCTCGGGCAGTATGATATATAAGGCGCTCAAGAGTAAGGGCCATCAGGCAATTATCGTTGATGTATATCTCGGATATGAGACTGCTCCCGGAGCGGGAAATATGAGTGATGCCGAGGCAAATGCTATTTTTGAAAAAGATACCGATTGGGCAGCTTCAATTGCATCAATTTCTGAGATTAATCCTGATATAGAAGCTATTAAGGCACTTCGCCCTGACGGAGCAAAGAATTTCTTCGGCCCTAATGTCATTAAGCTTTGCCAGACCGCAGATGCTGTATTTATGGCGCTCCACGGAGTCGGAGGTGAGGATGGTAAGGTGCAGGCTGCTTTTGAACTTATGGGCATCCCTTATACCGGAACTGATTTTACCAGTGCTGCGATGGCAATGGACAAGGCGATTACCAAGGATTTGTTCAATGCATGGGACATTAAGACACCCAAGGGCTTTGTAGCGAACAAGGAAGAGCTGCTTACAGCAGAAGAGGTAAGCAAGAGAACAGTTTATCCTTGCATCGTTAAAACCTGTAACGGCGGTTCCTCTGTAGGCGTTACTATTGCAAATGATTATGACGAGTATATCAAGGCTTGTGAAGAAGCCTTCAAGTACGATGATACAGCTGTTGTAGAGCAGTATATCAAGGGACGCGAGTTCTCTGTAGGTGTGCTGGATGGTAAGGCACTTCCTATTATTGAGATTGCACCCAAGGTTGGCTTCTACGATTATAAGAATAAATATCAGGCCGGAAGTGCAGTTGAAACCTGCCCGGCAGAGCTTGATGAGGCTACTACTGCAAAGATGCAGAGCATGGCAGAAAGAGCATATCAGGCGCTTCGCTATCACAGCTATGCAAGAATGGATTTCATGATGGACAAAGCAAGTGGAGAGATTTATTGCCTCGAGTGCAATACTCTTCCGGGAATGACGCCCACCTCGCTTTTGCCTCAGGAGGCTGCCGCTGTGGGAATCAATTTCGAGGATCTCTGCGAGTTGATATTAAAGACTGCGTTTAAATAGATGCAGAGAATTTAGATAAATGTTAAGAATGTATTAATGATAATTAAGTCTCCGTCAGTTGTTATGGCGGAGATTATTTATTATAATCAACTATGCACAGATGCTTGTATTGTTATGTTGGCGAGTGAAGGTGCATATTGATTTCAAGGAGATCAAAAATGAATTTTACATTAGAAGATATCGTAAGAGCAGTTGAGGGAACGGCATTTTTAACAGATGCAGATAGTGCAGATAAGTCAATAAAAGTTTCTTGTGCAGAGCTTGACTCGCGCCTTGTAAAGGAGGGTGGAGTATTTCTCGCTCAGAAGGGAGAAAAGGTTGACGGACATTCCTTTATCGGCAAGGTTTGGGATATGGGCGCTAAGCTTGTAATTACCGAAAAGACTCCGGAAGAGGTTGAGAAGGAGTTCGGAATCTCTGCTGCAGGATGGGGAAGCTATATATTGGTTAAGGATTCACTGATAGCACTTAAGCAGCTTGGAAAAGCATATCGCGAAAAGCTCAGCATTCCTATCGTTGGAATAACCGGCAGCGTGGGTAAGACAAGCACCAAGGAATTTGTGGCCGGAGTGCTGTCTGAGAAATATAATGTTTTTTATACTAAGGGGAATTTTAATAACGAGATCGGTGTTCCGCTTATGCTTCTAAAAATCAGAGAGGAACATGAGGCAGCAGTTATTGAGATGGGAATTAACCATTTTGGCGAAATGACAAGACTGTCAGAAATGGCGCAACCTGATATTGCAGTTATCACTAACATCGGATACTGTCATTTGGAATTTCTTGGAGACAGAGATGGTGTGCTTAAGGCAAAAACCGAGATTTTTGGCAACATGAATCCCAATGGTGAGGTGTGTCTCTTTGCAGGAGACGATAAGCTGACTACGATTAAGTCGGTTCATGGAAAGGCTGCATATTACTTCGGACCTGAGGCTGCTGGTACCGGCATTAAGAATAGTGTTACGATAGTTTCAGAAGAGAGTATGGCACTCAAGGGTTCTGCAGTAGAGTTTAGTCTCAATATGCCGGCTAAAGGCTTCGAGGATACACTTATTAAGGCGCAGGTTCCGCTTCCCGGACATCATATGGTAATAAATGCGGCAGCGGCAGCCAATGTAGCCATGCTACTGGGACTCAGTGCTGAGGAAATCAAGGCGGGAATAGAACAGATGGGTTCTATTGACGGACGTAATGAGATTATAGTGCTAAAGGATATGGTAATGATAAATGACTGTTATAATGCCAATCCTGTATCCATGAAATCATCGATTGATCTGCTTAAGCTTGCTGATGGAGCTACAGCAGTAATACTCGGAGATATGTTTGAACTTGGAAAGGATGAGGTGCAGCTTCATTCTGAGGTTGGTGAATATGCTGTTGACTCAGGAATAGACTATATTTATTGTGTAGGCGAGCTGTCAAAGAATATGTATGAGGGTGCTCGAGAGGCATTCGAGAAGGGTGGAAAAACCACTCGGATTATGTATTTTTCGGACAGGGAGCATCTGATTGACGGCATCAGGGAAGATTTTGAAGCAGGGCAAAGAGAAATGCTTCCGATAGGCGTGAATATATTGGTTAAGGCCTCACACGGAATGCATTTTGAAGAGGTAGTTAAGCTCTTAAAAGAGTTGGATAAATAGTGTGTTTTTATGAGGAGATGTAAGGTTATGAAGAGAAAAATTGCAGGTATAATGATGGCAGTTGCAGTATCGGCTGCGATGTCAGTTACAATGATCGGCTGCGGTGCTTTAGGTGGTGTCAATCCTTCGATAACTCAAGATGATAATGATGGTACTGAGAATAATGAGTCAAAGCCTGAGGACGATGAGACTTCGGCGAGTGATGCCGATACAGAGAATGGCTCCGGTTCAGGAAACGCTTCAGAAGCAGAGAACGGCTCCGGTTCAGGAAATAGTTCAGAAGCAGAGAACGGTTCCGGCTCGGAAAATGGTTCGGAAGCAGAGAATGGTTCCGGTGCAGGAAATGAGACTCAGGGAAGTGCCGAGGTAATTCCTTATTACATTGATCTTGATTCGGTAGATGTATATGGCAATTCGGTTACTACTGATGAATTGCTTTCAAATGCGAAGATAGTAATGATAAATTTCTGGGAGCCTTGGTGTGGTCCCTGCGTAGGAGAAATACCTGATTTAGAATTACTTTATGAAAATTATAAAGACCGCGGCCTTGTGATTATCGGATTATATACATCCAGTGATATGTTAGATGATATTCAATATATTATTGAAGCAGATGGTCTTACATATCCTGTAGTGGAGGCATCCTCTGACACATACAGATTCATGTCAGAATATGTACCGACAACATGCTTTTTGGATCACTACGGAAGTCCGCTCCCGGATAATCAGTACATAGGTGCGCGCAGCTACAGTGAATGGGCTTCAATTGTTGAATATTACTTAAAATCGCTTGATGAATAGTACAAACAACGGATTAGAGTTTTGTGTTGGTAATTGGCATTATGAGAAAGAGAATAATTTCGATAGTTCTGATAGTGGCATCAATAGTGTTGATTGCGGTCGGAATTGTGTTAAAACAAAATAGTGCCGTTGTGACCAAGGCTATAAGAATATGCCTTGAATGCGTCGGAATCGGATAAGCCGGGGGGAGATTATAGTGAATAAAAAAACTTCATCCGGTGAAGGGAAAGGGACAAAAAAGCCATTTATAAGGCTCAGAACCTGTATTCAGTTCATTGCGGCTTTGTTGCAGAATGCCAATTTCAAGGGATTTTTCACCGGACAGATATATAAAGGTCAATCAAAGAATGTATGTGTCCCCGGACTAAACTGCTATTCCTGCCCCGGTGCAGTGGGTGCGTGCCCGGTCGGTTCACTTCAGAATGCATTGTCCGCCTACAAATTTAAGTTCCCATACTATGTGATGGGACTGCTTATATTTTTTGGTGTCATTTTAGGAAGAATAGTATGCTCATTCCTTTGCCCGTTCGGATTTTTGCAGGACCTGTTATTCAAGATTCCCTTTTTCAAAAAAATCAGAAGCTTTAAGGGTGACAGAATTCTCAGATGGGTGAAGTATGTTGTGTTGGTGGTAATGGTCATTGTGCTGCCGATATTTATCAAGCTGACACCGATTTTTTGCAAGTATCTGTGTCCGTCGGGTACTGTGTCCGGATTGCTTCTTATGATGGCTGATAATGCACTTGTCGATCAGATTGGAAAAATCTTTACCTGGAAGGTGATTGTGCTGGCAATTGTGGTTGTGGCTTCAATCATCATATCCAGACCGTTTTGCAAATATCTCTGTCCTCTTGGAGCAATTTACGGATTGTTTAACAGAGTAGCAGTGCTTCAGATGAAGGTGGATGAGCATAAGTGTACCGATTGCGGATTGTGTAAGAGAGTGTGCATTATGGATATCAATCCACCCAAGGATATTAAGAGCATCGAGTGTATACGATGCGGTAATTGTGCTAAGGAATGCCCTTCGAAGGCAATCGGATATTGCAGTGTATTTTCGAAGGAAAATCAATGAT
>JAKSRU010000085.1 GCA_024403475.1 Lachnospiraceae bacterium
TACTCAAAAGGGAAATGATACTGAGTCAAACCGAGTTCATCACGAAGCTGAATCAATTCCTTCTGAATTGCCTCACCTACAGGTACTCCCTTATCCTTGCGATACTGAGAGTAAATATACTCCTTCTCACCGGCAGTAAAAATCTGCTCAGCACCGGGTGCCTTTTCTGATGCACGCAAGCCTCTGCAAATATCACCCGCAGTCTGCTTGAATGTATCAAGTCCCATAAAGAACTCAGGATTAATTACAAAGAAGAAATGTCCGAGGTGATACATCTCAGGATTTCCATCCTTATCAACACCGTTAAGAGCCTTCATAAAGGGTCCGCCGGCGAGAGCTGCCGAAAGAATCTCTACTATGGTAGTAAAGCCGTAGCCCTTGTAACCGCCGTTTGCCTCTCCCATTCCTCCGATAGACAACAAAGCTGCATTACCTGCACGCATATCCTTGAGAATCTTGCCGGAATCAGTCATTGTGCCACCGTCCTTGCTTATAACAAGTCCTTCAGGAGTGTCCTTGCCCTGACGCTCATAGAACTCAATTTTTCCATTCTGAATAATACTGGTCGCACAGTCAAAATTGAAAGGAAATTCTTCATCGGTAGGCATAGTAAATGTCAGCGGATTTGTACCCATCATAGGCTCAACGCCAAAAGTCGGTGCTACTGAAGGACGTGCATTAGTACCACTGATTCCAATCATTCCAGCCTTCTCAGCCATAGTAGTCCAATAGCCTGCAATACCATAATGAGTAGAATTAAAAATAGTACCACCGGCCATACCATAAACCTTGGCCTTCTCAATGAGCATCTCCATCATCTTATGGCTGGCAACCATACCCATACCATCATGAGCATCCATTACAACTGTTGTAGGAGTCTCTTTTACAATCTCTATGTTGGTAACAGGAAGGAGTGTTCCCTTCTTGATACGATCCAAATAAATAGGCTTAAAACGATTACAACCGTGGCTTTCGATTCCTCTGCGATCACTTTCGAGAAGAACATCTGCACAGATTTCTGCATCTGCTCTCGGCACCCCATATTTTTCGAATACATCAACCATAAAATCGTTCATAAGCTTCCAATCGACATATGGTCTGGTCTCATTAATTTCCATTTCTTATCCCCTTTCAAAACTAATAGTTTTTACTATAGTACGATTCTATCATACAGACTAATCAATCTCAAATTAATATACTTCCGGTTGCATTTATCTGCTAAGCATCCTCTCCATTACTTCCTGACGCTTTGGCATGACCTTTAAAGCCCCACGTCTTTCAGTAATAATTGATGCCCCGGCGTTTGCCATTTTCAAAAGCTCTCTCAGGTCATCTTCCTTCATAGCTTCTAACCCTTTTTCAAGAACATTGTGCAAAGCTATGCCCATAAATGTGTCTCCTGCACCGGTAGTTTCTATTGTCTTGTCGCTGATAAAGGACTGTTCTGCAATCCTCATATCCTTATAAAAGGCCATACTGCCATCCTTACCCATTGTCGCAAGAATCAGCTTAATGTCATACTCTTTCTTAATCTTTTCTACGCCGGCCGCAATATCTTCTTCACCTGTAAAAAACAGAATCTCATCATCCGATATTTTCAAAATATCACAATGTTCAAATCCGTAGGCCATTGCTTTCCTTGCATCGTCAAGATTCTTCCAAAGCGGAGGACGCAAATTAGGATCAAAGCTTACCATCAAACCATTTTCATGTGCTATACGAAGTGCCTTCTTAGTTGCATTGCCGGAAGCTTCATGTGTCATTGAAAGAGTTCCGAAATGAAACAGCTTAGAGCCTGCTATTATTTCCTCCGGGACATCATTTTCAGTTAACATCACATCTGCGCCGGGATCTCTGTAAAAAGAAAATGATCTGTCTCCATCCGGCGCTGTATGCACAAAAGCCAAAGTTGTATGCACCTCATTATCAAACGCCAATCCCGAGACATCAATTCCCTGACCGGACACTACTTCCATCAGCATACGTCCAAAATTGTCATTACCAACCTTACCGATAAAGGCAGTACTTCTATTTAATTCCTGTAGCATAGATAATACATTACAGGGCGCACCACCGGGGTTGGCTTCAAGCATCGGATTTCCCTGCTCGCTTATTCCATTCTCCGTAAAATCAATTAAAAGCTCCCCCAACGCAACTACATCAAACTTTTTCAATTAATCCGCCTCACTACTTATAACTTGCTACTGCACTTGAAAAATTGTACAAAGCATTACACAAATTGACCAGACTACTGTTAGCATTCATATTCTTAGCCATGTACGTATATGTCAGAAATCCATAACCTATATTAATCGCTTCAGCGTTTCCGACGTATGATACTTTTAAGTCATACATATCACCGATATTAGCATAGGGTACCTTGATATCCACATAGAAGGCATACATTGAATCCATACGTTCAACAGTAACCGGCACCACTGTTTTCTTTGTAACGTCCGTACATTTCATAAAGAATCGCTCACAATCCCCCATAAAATAATGTCTTAAGATTACCTCATCTCCCAAAATCAATGAGCTTCCCAGATATCCGGCTCCGTTAGGAAATTTTCCCTTCGTCGTCATTGCGTAATTCTTAGTAGGAAGCGTTGCTGATACATTACCGATTACCAATCCCGAATTATTGTATTGGAAATAATTCCTTGCTTGTTCACTATATTCAATCAGACACTTGCAAACATTCTTTAATTCATCGGAATATTCACTACCGGCCTCCACAACATATCGACAATACATATCACCGCTGTAGCTGTATTCGGATTTATTACCGATGTTAATCATTTTTCCGTTACTGTCTTTTGCTTTCAGAATATGCACATCAGCTAATTCCTTGGGAGCACACTTATATTGGATTTTGAAGCGACCGTTTTCGTCAACCTTCACAGGCTCGGTCATCACTCCGTCTACATAAAATACGGTACCGTTAGGTGCATCAATGTACAAATTTATTCCGATGTATGCCATCTTTGCAGAATTGCTCTGTACCGCACCTGTCGAAGACTCAGTGTTTGATGTAATCTCAAGCGACATAAAGCTTACTTCTGCTGCCTTCCCATGACCGCATATAGTGCAACTTCCGCCGTTTCCGCTTGTGTTGTGAGTTCCGGTAATTCCACAGCCTGCACATTTATGTGAGGCGCTTGTACCGTTCGATGCAATCACCTCAACGTAGAAATGACCGGTTGCAGGTACTAATATACCTGTTTCTATTACTGTTCCGCACAAAGAGCAAATCTTGCTTGCCGATCCGGGTTCCGTACAAGTTGGTTCAACATCAATTCTCTCTACCGCGTAATCCTCATGCTTAAGTGGAGTAAGTCCCCAATAAGCATCAGCTATAATCGTATGACACTGGTTGCAGTAGGTGTTTCCCGTATTACCATATTCAAAGCAGTTTGCCGGTCTGTTATATACCTGCATAGTGTCTGTATGCGGGCAGGTCGCTGAAGGATATACAAATGTATTATTTTGATTATATACTGCCCCACAGTGCGCTCCTATTTCGATCGCACCGCAGTCAGATATATAGTTATTTCTTATATACAGATCAGTGATGTTATCTGCCGTAATAAGCGAACCGAAGCAATAATAGAATTTATTGTCCTCTATATATACATCTGAATGAATATTAGTCGATGTTCCCTTGTCACTTTCTATTTTAATAACCGGACCTTTACCGCCAAAATCACAATCTTCAAAGTAATTATTCCTAACAACGACATTATGAGAACCGGTTCCCTCGTACCAGTGTTGTGTCTCGAGTTCAGAAATATCCATCTGTATCTCGACAGAGCGAGAGACTATTCTGTACAATCTGTTATTCTCAAACAAAGCATCCGATGCTTTAAGCAAAACTGCTCTTGATCTGGTCTCATGAAAATAATTATTTGATACTACATAATTATGCGTACTGCTTGAGCTTCGGTATACCAAATAACCTTTAGCCACCTCCGCAGGAACAGGATCCTTCAATGTTAATGTTGCAGCATCGGAACTCCTGACAAAGTTTACTACCTCTGTTTCAAATCCGATGTCTTCAATATCTCCATTATAGAATCGTATCTTGTCGCCTTTTTTTACAAAACCACCGGTTACAAATCCGGTCAACACAGTACGTTCGTCATTGACTTCCGAAACCTTAAACATATCATCATGAATATTGATAAGGTCATCGCCGGTAAAACTCAAGTCGCAGTTATCAATTCTGAAAAATCCATCAGTGTTGAGAATATGGATTCCGTCCACAGTGGTAGACATTTTCTGATTGTTTTCGTTACCCGGACGCAAGCCTATATATGAATTAATAATCTGGAAATGATTTGCTTTTTCACTGATAATGTAGCCCATTCCGGCTGCGCCATATATTCTTACATTATCAAAAGTAATATTGCTTGAACCGCCATTTACGTAGAATACCGCTCCACCATAGGTATAATAACGCATACAATATACCTCATTATTATGGAACGACGTTGTGAAAAGATTGTTGATATTTACCTTCAACACATTAGTGTCAATTTTTTCTATACTTTCTATACTTTCCGGCACTTCTCCCGGTGCAAATGTCTTGTACTGACCATGATTTCCCGGCACAAATTCCCTGCTGTCATATTGCTGAAAGCTCATAATGTGAAGATCAGCATCAACATTATCATGGTCCAAAAATTCTATCTCAAAGGAGGTATCACACTTATTGCGAATTCTTACGAGAGAAGCAAGTCTGTCTTCAGCCCAGTTCCAGTCAACTATAAGGTCACGAATCTCTACACCATCACAACCATCAAAGCAAAACTGCTTCTGAGTCTGAAAAATAAACTCCGCACCATTACCGTCGATTAAAATATTGTTGCCTCCTTCAAGCTCCAGGATGGCATCTGTTCTGAAATAATAAACGCCGGTATCAATTTTAAGATGGGTATTGGGATTATTGCGACAGTAATTCAACGCGTCCTGAAAAGCTTGATAGTTGTTCTCATTTGAAGTGCTCAATCCAAACTGAGAAGCGTAAACTACATTATCCTTTAAGGCCTCAGGGTCCGGTCTTAGTATTGTGAATGTCTCAATATTCTCTCCGGAAATCGTATCTGCCTTCATGTGATATTCACCGGCAGTTTGGATGTCATAAGTTATTTCTTCAACTGATGATTCTGTTGCCTCTATGTCAGCATCAGGGATTTCAGTTTCCTCTACTAACACTATGTCAGCATCAGTGCCATAATCTGACACTTCATCCGCAATAACCGTAGTACTACTGAAAAATGCTACACTTATTGCCGCTAAAACAGCCACTACTCTCTTATACATTCTCTCCCCCAAACAACGCCCTGCATTGCGTTCAAAATAAATCTTTTTTACAGATTCCTGCGGAATATCTGTATATCTCTCCAATAATATATTATATGAGCATATGCACCTATCATCAACAAAAAAACACCCCAAAACCATTACTGTTTTGGAGTGTTTATATCATTCTGCACTTTTCTGCATATCACAATTGTAACTTTTCTTCTTTTTCATAAAAAAATCAACTATCATCTTAATACTTAGCATTTCTCCTAATAATAACATCGGAATTTGATTGTAAAGTTGCCTGCTGTTTGCCTCCCACACCATCAGAAATACAAAAATACCTGCAAAAGATAAAAATGTGCTGAAGGTAAGTCTGTCAACACTTTTTCCTCTATATACATTTATCATACTAATTATAGCCCCTATCAGCATGAATATATACATAATCTCTATATATACAAAACTATATTGACTAGCTCTCCAAAAATAATCACCATATGGATCAAACACTTTCCACATCCAACTACCATCATCAGCAGAAGTTGTATATGTACTGGAATTCAAATTTCCATCAGCAAACAGAAAAAGCAATTTGCTCCGTAAATGTGACGGATTCCAAAACAAATCAACATTATCCATAATATACTGTTGAGTAAATTCTATTTTGTCTTCCGTATAATTTAGACTATGAAGCTCCATTACATATTCATGACTATCAACCCAACTACCATTTCCATTCATTCCGATAGCTACCCAACTAATGATAGGGTCTCCTGTATTTTGGGTAATTTTAACAATATCATATTGCTGAAATACTATCCACAATGAAGCATATATCAACACAAATGATATAAAAATCAGGATTATTTTTTTTAAGTGCTTTATTATATTTTCAAATGAAAAGAAAGCTAATATGCATGCTATAATAGGAATAACAGCAGTTATTTTCCAGATCATTGAAAAACAAATCAATCCTGCTGTAAGCATTGACAAACAAATCGTGACTAACCTCTTGTTGTTTTTCTGTAATATAGACATCTTAGTAAGAGCTATCGCTATGGTGCATAATCCCATACTCATAGTATCCGTATAATATGCTGATGTGAAACACCAAAGAGGCAAAAATAATCCAAACATCAGTAAAGCCGGCAATCTAAGTTGCTTATTATTGCAATCAGTAACCAGATACCCTATAGCCCATGCAGTAGCCACAACAACCAAACAAGAATAGCCCGATAAAAAATAAAATCTGCTAATATGAAAAAAATCTGCCACTCTAAAAAACCATGACATCAATATCATCGGACGTATATTATTCGTATAATACGAAAAATAACGCTCGTAAAACGAACCCGCTTCTAAATATCGCCCATCCGCATATTCTCCAGCTGAATACGAGATAATTACATAATCTGTATTCGAAATTGCACCAACATCCGTTCTTGTGCGCGATACAACAAATAATGCAATCCCCAAAGCAACTAGCAATCCCCAATATAAATATGGCTCGATTTTCGCTATACGACTATAGATTTTGTTGTATAAAATAAACATTCCGGTGATTATACCCAATCCGATAACACATGTAATTATCAACGGTATGTTTACCAAATTATTAGCCGGATATACAGATGTCAAAACAACTGTCACAAATAATATAATAACAATAATCGGTGACGCAATTTTCATTACAAATTGATGATTTTTCATTATTACTTATCAACCCCTATATTATTTGATTTATTGTTACATCGCAGTACATTATAGCAAAGCAACACTACTAAATCAAACCATAGAGATTACTGCTTTACAAGTACACCATCTTCCAATAAGTATACTGCATCTGCAAGGTCTAGCACTCTCTCATCATGTGTCACCATAATTGCAGCCTTGTTATGTTTTTTCACCTCAGCACGAATCATCTCAACCACCTGTCGACCGCGCTCCTTATCAAGACTGGCAGTAGGCTCATCAGCCAAAATAACATCAGGATTATTGACAAAAGCTCTTGCTATAGCAACTCTTTGCTTTTCTCCTCCTGACATTTTAGCCGGATATTGCTTCTTCACCTTATCAAGTCCAAGATTTAATAAAAGCTCATCTACAGGCATAAGTGCTTTGCATTCTTTTTTCTGGAAAGAACTAAGCTGCTCCTCTGCAGTTAAAAACGGAAGGAGCTGATGATTTTGAAAAATAAAACCGATATGATTCTTTCTAAGCTTGGTCCATTCACTTTGCTTTCTCTTAGTCATATCATTTCCGTCAATAATAACGTTTCCACTGTCTGCACCAAGAAGCAAACCTGCTATTGTGAGCAATGTACTTTTACCTGAGCCGGAAGGTCCTACAATAGCAACTAACTGTCCTGCATCTACAGAAAGATTTATATCCTTTAATATCTCTCTATAAGCATCTCCGTCCTTATATGATTTCTTTATATTTTTAAGCTCGATAAGTGTATTTCCCATTACTGCTCACCTCCTATCACCATCATCGGATCTACCTTTGACACTTTTATGATAGATAATAAGCTGCTGAATACAGATATAACTATAAATGCTGCACTCACACCCAATGCATCTGTAAACTCAAGGTGATACGGCATGGTCTGAGGCAATGCAAAGGACATTGACGTATTCAGGATATTTGCAAGCAGCGCACCAATACATGCCACAAAGCACACCTGGCAAACTATCATTATTGAAATCTGTCCCATTGAGATACCAATCGACTTCATTACTGCGAACTGCTTTTCCTTCTGAATAGTCATAATATAATAAAATACACCAATGATAACTGAAGAAATAATAACCAGTAGCCACACAACCATAGTAATTGTAGTATGTTCAGCTGAATACGAAGGAATATTTTCAATTACTGTCTGCTTGTCATCTATCACTACTCCCTCCAAATCAAGGTCATGAATTCCTTCATCATTTGTTACAAGTGCGTGATAGCTGACTTCATAATGCGGATTCAAGTTCTCTCTGATGCTTGTATAGCTATCAGTTGAAATAAAAGCTACAGAAGTATGTCCATACATCTGATTCTTAGAAAATCCGACAACTGTGAATTCTATTGAGGTTGATGAATCAATGACTGTATCTGAAAGTTCGATTCCCTCAAGCATATAATCATCATCAAGAATAATCGGATTCTCGACATCTGCCTCAGCAAGAGATATACCCTCCATGAGCTCCGGCTCTATAAAGCTACCAGGCTCTATGGCAAAATAGGTAACATTGATTTTCTCCTCTTCTCCTACCTTCTGTAGATACATTCTCTGAATATCAAGGGTAGTAACTTCTCCTGCAAGCTCATTAGCAACCTGCTCATAAACCTCGGCATTAATATTAGATACGGTAATGATATCCTCCGCCGAATCGCTTATAACAAAATAAGTTCCGTTCATCAGCTCTATACTTGATGTAACGGCTCTTCCAAGACCATTTACAAGTCCTGATAAAAACAACACCATAAACATTAACAAAAGAATAATCACTTCAATTAGTATATACTTCTTTTTGTTATATCGAAGTTCCTTCAATGCCATTTTCATGATTTCGCCCTTCATTTTGCGCAATTTAATTGTATAATATGTTTTTTCTTAAGAATACCTTGTATTCACAAGCATGTCAACATAAAAACTCTCCGTTTCAACTGTTACGTTTGAAACGGAGAGTATATATTTTACCATTTATAACTTCGACTACTTTTTATACTTACCCACCAGCCACAACACAATAGCTGTTCCCATTGCTATCATCAAGAAATAATTAATCTCCTCTGACCACCTCATCCATATGACTGCAATATTCAGAAACATTGCTATATGTAATGGCTCAACATACAAAAGATTACCTGCTTTTCCGGCAAACACTTTGTAAGTCATAAAAGTGAACAAGCCAATCAAAATCAATGAAGCAGCCGCTTCCACAATATGAAAAGCTAATGCATTGGTCATATGCGACTCGTAAACAACAGGAATCGCCATAGAATATGCAATCAGATATATAAGCGATATCCACTGTGTAGCATCAGATTTTTTATATTTCAGATTATCAATATTAGCGATAATCATTCCTATAATCAAAAATCCATATGCCACAAATTGCAACCATGTAATTGTATGCTCGGTATGAATCATTCCTGATACTAATATAACACCGATCAGTATACTGAATTTTATCGCACTGACTCTTTCAAGTGTTTCTTCATTGCTTGTTACCAATGCTGCCAGAAACGGAATATTCATAGTAAACAACAGTATCAGAAAAGCAATTAGTGAAATAATGACCATTCCATACGCATATATACTAAAAAGCGAGTCAAAAACCTGAAATCCTTTTTCCTTAAAAGAAAGAACCAGGCTCATAATTCTCTCGGTCATCAGAACAATAAAGTATAAAAAAATGCACCAGTATGTCAAAACATTACTTTTTCTTTTCATATGCAACGCCCTCCCGGATTATTGTCCGAATTCATTTGCATATATTCTAATTCATACTATGCATTTCTATCTGCCACGCGCAGATGCTATCTTTACTGAATTATGCGTATTTTA
>JAKSRU010000086.1 GCA_024403475.1 Lachnospiraceae bacterium
CGGCATACAGACACCACTTTATGATGCAAACAATAATCTCAAGCATCATTACTGCTGCCAGTGCGTATGTAGCATTATTACGCAATACTCCGCAGAGAACCAATGATATCCCATATCCTGCATACAGTCCGCTATTTCTTTTATTTGAAGCACTTGCATATAAAATGCATATAAACAGCAAAAATTGTAAAAGAAAAAACATCGAAAACAGGCAATCCTTGGTCACTGTGATTGCCATGTATCTGTTAAACTCAAATGCTCCGCAAAACAGTATGGTCAGCGCTGATAAAATATATCCCCAGAGAAGATTTTTTCTTGCTACCAGCTTAAAGCACAGTGCTGTTCCAAATGCAAACACAGTTGCAAAAACAATCATCTGCAGCACACTGTAAACCGCAATTCCGGCTTCATTACTGCCCCAAATTGCATTACCCAGCTTAAGGCAGCCCTCTATCAGCAAAGTGTGAACCACCGGATGATGCTCATAGTATTCACCGGTAAATATCTGCATTGCCTGCGGACCTGCATCATAACTGCATATGCCGGGATAATACGCCAAAAATCCCGGTATGTAGCATCCAAGGATTATTAACCATGCCGCAATACCGATAAACACAGGCTTTTTGAACACAGCCTTAATCTTCGTCTCATCGATTTTTGCCCTACTGCCAAGCAAACCAACCAATTTCTGCGCCAGCACTATTGCATAATAAATCAAAAAACCCGCAACAGCACCGATTCCTATACTTGCACCTAAAATGCCCGCAGCAGTTCCTGCTGTCCAAACGATATTTCCGTTATTGTTAAGCCCGGTTCCCACTATGGTAAAAAATACCATAACCACTGAAACCAATGCATAAAAAATAACTGATTTTTCAGGTCGTTTAACTTTAAGCATTAATCACTTCCTCAGCCGTCTCGGCCATTTTCTTATATCCCGCAGCACTCGGATGGAGATGATCTCCGCTGTCATATTCCGGCAAAAACGCCTTGGGATTGTCCGGATTACATACTGCCTTATCAAAATCAATAACACCATCTATAAGGTCGGTATTTCTTATCCAGTCATTATATTCATTTCTTAAATCATTGCGAAACTCTGCATAGGTTCTCCATCCTTCTATCGGAAGAAGAGTTCCCACATAGACTTTATAGCCCATGGTTCGAGCCTGCTCAATATACCATTTAAGTCCGTCTATCAATTCCTGCGCGGTAGGTAAATCCGACATAGGTCTGAAGGGATTTACATCAATTCCCACCGGGTGAATAATATCATTAATTCCCTGCTGAATAATAACCGTATCAGCCCCGTCTGTAGGCACCTCATGCAGGAATCTTTTTTTACCCATAAGTCCGTACGACTCATAAGTAATATTATCATATTCCCTGAGAATTCTTGAGCCGCTGGTAGCGCGTCTGATTACGGATGTTTTTCTGCCCTTCAGCATAAGCGACAGATAATCGGGCCAATCCTGAGCAGTTATAGAATCGCCGTAACATACTATTGCTCTGGTTTCAGTCTCAGCCAAAATCGAAACATTATTCAGGAAATAGAAGTTCTTGGTTTTGGCACATACCTCCTTGGGTATATCCAAAATCTCCGTCATATCTCCCACTGCAAAAATTCCGGAGGATAAAGGTCCCATTGCAACTACAGATGATCTGAGTTCTGTAAAATCAGCCATATAAAAACTGATAAACATATCATCATCGGCCTTGACCTCAACTTCAATCTCATCTGAAGTCTTCTGCTGTCCTGCCGCAATGCTGCATCCTGACTGTCCGTCAAAAAGCACATGATAAAAGGCTCCGTTAATACATAACGAAGCCTTTGTAATACAAACGCTTTCTGTTCCGCAGTAATTATCAAAATTGATTCTGACCTTGCTTCCGTCAAAAGGACAATAAATCGGATATCTCAATGTCAGATTCTTTCCATAGGTTTCAGGGCGATGCTCATTTATAGACACTGCATTTCCCCATATTGATACCCATTTCATTTCATTACTCATAATAATCGGAAACCTGCCTTTATTTTGTTTTATGATGCTGCTCTTTTCTAATATACATGTCTTTATCAGCAGTAACAAGAGCCTTCTCAATATCAACAACACTTGTCGGTGAGGTCTTTGCACATCCGATACTCATCGTAAGAGAATATTCAATTTTTCTCGATGCCACCTCATCAGCAAGTGTAGCCTCAAGCTTATCTACAAGCTGATTAATATCCGTTTCCGCATCCTTCAGTATGCCGCCGACAAAGAACTCATCTCCGCCATATCTGGCTACTCGGAAATCTTCAGACAATCCTTTTCTAAGAGCTTCTGTGATAACTACGAGAGCTTCATCACCGGATGTATGACCATGCTTATCATTTATTACCTTCATCCTATCAACATCAACCAGCATAACCAGTGCGGTTCCGCCCTTTTGGCCCCAATCAATAAGCATCGGATAAATAGATTCCTCACAGCCATGTCTGTTGTATGCTCCGGTAAGTGCATCTGTGATAGAGCGCTGCGCTACTTCCTTCCACAGCTTATCAAGCATCATATTGTTACGAACCTGCTCAAGTGCAGAGTTCATATGTCTGGTCCAAATATAATACTGACTTTCACTCGCCATATTTAAAGGACCTGACATCATCGCAAAGCCATATACGATAGTTTCGGCATACAATGTTACAAATACATAATAGCCCGGCTTATCAGATTTTTCAGCAGTTTCAAAAATACAATCTCGCTTCGATAATGTGCGGTATTCTTGTCCCTTTCCATCCACTACATCAACAATAACATCGTATTTGTCCTTCAGATTAGGAACCAGTACCTTCGGAGTCTCTTTATCCAAATCAAAGAAATCAGGATCAAGGAATAGCTTAAACTGCTCTCCCTCAATCGCATGATTATGTTCAAACAAATAAGACAGACTGTAGTGCACCTCCATCTTATTCTTAGCCTTGCGTACATTGCTGTAAAAATGTCTGAAATGTGAATCCATGTCTATCGGATCCATATAATTATTGGTCAGCACGCCACTTCCGCTGCTATTGTCAGAATCCTGATATACTCTGCAGCCGCAGCTGCCTCCCTGCATAAATTTGGTCTTAAGCTTCGTGTATGCAGGTATCGGACCGCCGGACATTTTTGCAAATAAATTAGATGCGGCTATAGTACCCATAGTTGCCCAATCATGGGATACCGATGCAATGGGCGGATGCTGTGCCTGACCAAGTCTGGTACAGTCAAATCCTGTTACCAATACCTGTCTCGGAATATTCACTTTTTTCATACCCAGGTAATTGTAAACAGCAATTGCCATTATATCATTCGCACATATAATCGCCTGCGGATAATCTCCGTGAATATCGAGCCAATCTTCTATAATTGAAGGGATTTTCTCTTTAGCCCAATCACCGTATCTGATTCCATCCTCCGGAATTTCAATATCATTGCGAGCCATTGCTGTCTTGTAAGCGCGCAATCTCTCCTGAGCCTCAGGATGATTCTCCGGTCCGCCGATGTATAAAGCTTCCTTCACCTTATGAACACGAATCATATGTTCAACAAGCGAATACATTCCCGAATAATTATCAGACGAAATATTCGGCATTCCGGGCAGCTCATATTCAATACTGACAGCCGGAATATTATACTTTTCTATTTCTCCCAGCAGGTAGTCAAGTTCTGATTTCTGGTTATAGCTGTTGGCCGGCAAAATCACTCCGTCGAACTCAGACATATCCGGAAGCTTATATAGATTTAATTCTGCATCATTTGCCGCGGGTTCACTGCTTCCGAGCGAATAATTTAGGAACGCAAATACATCTGTATTTTCACGATTAGCAACCCTGATAATACCTTCTAATACGTTCTGAATAAAATCTCCGCCCCAACCGCCGGCAAAGAATGCTATCTTTTTTCTCATCGTCAAATACTAATCTCCCAAAATCTGTACCATACTAATAGTTTATAGTTTCCCCAACATACAACATTACATTTATTGTACACCTATTCGGTTATCATTTCTATAAAACTTCTATTACATAATTATTAAAATAAACCGCATATATGCACAAAAAAGGATATTCGAATTACTCCGAATATCCTTTTGTTTCACAAAACTAATCTATTATATATCGCCCCGGTACATCTTTATCAGTCAATTCTTGACTTGGCTTCAACCTCAACTTTTGCGCTGTAGCATGAGAACATCTTATCAAGAGTTTCCTTGTTTTGCTTCTTGCTGATAGCCGATACTATGGGGACTATGATAAGTCCTCCCACCATAGCTACCACTCCGGAATTGATTGATGACTTAAAGATATATGAAAGAACTACTCCCCATCCGGAGATATCCACTTTTCCAAGAGTAATTACAAGCTGAAGTACCGCAATCGCGCAGCCCCATACGAAGCATACTGCTGTAGCAGCCTTGGTAACGCCCTTCCAGTACAGTGAATAGAGATAAGGAGCAAGGAAGGAACCTGCAAGGGCTCCCCAAGAAACGCCCATCATCTGTGCGATAAAGGTTACTCCGGGGAATGAATCCTTGATAATAGCAATCGCTGCAGACACTACAATGAAGAATACAATGAATATTCTCATGGTTGTTACCTTCTTCTTATCAGCAACATCCTTCTTGCCATTAAATACTACATCAAGAGTGAAGGTTGAGCTTGATGTAAGTACCAGCGAAGAAAGGGTAGACATTGAAGCAGAAAGTACAAGTACAATTACGATCGCAATAACTACTGAGGGAAGGGTTGAAAGCATTGTAGGAATAATTGTATCAAACAAAGGCTTTCCTGTTGAGGGATTGTACTGGATACTGTCCTTATAAAGTCTTCCGAAACCGCCGAGGAAATAACATCCTCCGGCTACGATAATTGCAAAAATGGTAGATATAATGGTTCCTTTTTCAATATCCTTCTCGCTCTTGATTGAATAGAACTTACCAACCATCTGAGGAAGTCCCCAGGTACCGAGCGAAGTAAGAATTACTACGAATAAAAGTGCCAGCGGATCAGGTCCGAGGAAGGAAGTATAAGCTCCGCCTGCCCAGCCTTCAGCCTCTACTGCAGAAAGCTTCTGAGTAGCTGCAAGAAGTCCTCCGTTGTTCATAATAACCGCACCGATAACAGCACAGATACCGAACAACATAATGATTCCCTGAATGAAATCGTTAATTGCGGTAGCCATATAACCACCAAAAATTACGTAGAATCCGGTGAGTACTGCCATTACAGCGATCACTACCCAGTAAGGAATTTTGAATACCATACCAAACAAGCTTGAAAGGCCATTATAAAGAGAAGCAGTATAGGGAATCAGGAAAACGAAAACAATAGCTGATGCTGCAATTTTAAGAGGAGTTGATTCAAATCTCTTACCGAAATAATCCGGCATTGTTTTAGCATCAAGCTGTTGTGTCATAATTCTGGTTCTGCGTCCGAGTACATTCCAGGCAAGAAGTGAACCGATAAATGCATTACCGAGTCCTGCCCAGGTTGAAGCAAGTCCGAAGTTCCATCCAAACTGTCCTGCATATCCAACAAAGATAACCGCAGAAAAGTATGAAGTTCCAAATGCAAATGCTGTAAGCCAGGGACCTACAGAACGTCCGCCGAGAACGAAACCGT
Organism: Lachnospiraceae bacterium; assembly: GCA_024403475.1. GTDB lineage: Bacteria > Bacillota > Clostridia > Lachnospirales > Lachnospiraceae > AC2028. The sequence continues at coordinate 5,642 of JAKSRU010000086.1, forward strand.
TTACATCAGTTGCATGTTTTCTGGTGCTGTAGCCGACATAAATCATGACAGCGAAAAAGCACACCAGCAGAATAGTAGATAAAATCTGTGTTGAGTTCATAGAGCCTCTCCCTTATATGTATTTGTTCACCCGCTTTTCGTTCCATCGGGTGATAGTTTAGCACTTTAAAGTGCACAATTTCATTTTAGTGTTTCAAAAAGAATAAGTACATATTCAATAGTTATAAAAGCGCTCTCATCTTTTATGAATAATGCCAATGGATTTTCTGAAATATTGCATACCCAAAATTCCCTGCACATATTCCCAACCGTAGTCCTTGAAAATCTGAATATAGTCATTATCAGCCTTACCATCCTGGAAATCTATCTGATAAACCACATCTTCAGGCTCGCACTTTTCAAAGGTATATACACTCACATAATTCACTTTGAGAAATTTCCAACCACGACAATGCATAGTTCTGAGCCATTCTTGCTCCTGTTAATATTAAAATATACTATATACTTTTAAGACCTGCTTTATTTCGGTCACTGAAATCACCTGCCTTTATCTCACAATTCCCCATATCAACAGAGTTTCTGCAACAGCAGCCATAGTGGCGCAGCCTCCAATAAACACTCTCCATTTAATTAATGCCTTGCTTGCATCACCCATTTGCTTTTCAAAATTGAAATAGCGCTTACCAATTATAAGCATCATATACGCATATACGATGCACATACTGAAAAGGAAAAGACCCCAATAATTCGCAGCATACTGTATATTATTTATGCTCTGATTGATCAATACTATTCCGCCCGCCAATGTTCCTGCAGCAAGTAGACAGCCTCCGATAAATCTTCCCCGAAAAATTCTTTTAATCATACCAAGTCGTGATTCATCATCGCTGAAAATTTCAGCATCTCGTCTTAAACCATCGTTACATTCGGTATCATTTTTTCTGAATATATGAAAGCCATTCATATTAAATACATGCTCCCAACCGCAATCAGAAAACAACTGAAAGTAATCATCTCCCATCCTTTTTACCTGATAATCCATTCTATATATCACTTCCTGCGGTTCACACTTTTCGAAACAATATATGTCCAGTAAGTTTACATCCGTAAACTTCCAGCCTTCTCTATGCATTTGGACTAACCATTTCTCTAATTTTTCAAATTCAAATATCTCAATGAGTTTGAATTCTTTTTTCTTAGTCATCATATAAGTCACCACCCCTATTTATAAACACTCTTGCCTGTCGGATTTACATCGTCTCCATTTTGTCATCCATCACCATTTTACTGTTGCGATAGAGTCTCTCGATTCGCTTAATCTCCAATTCTAAAACCTCAAGTCCCAAATCAGTGATTTTGTATAACTTTCTTTTATCTACTTCCTTAAGGAATTTGATAAGTCCGTCCTTCTCCATCTTTGACAAGCTTCCGTACAGTGTTCCCGGTGTTAGTACGATATCTCCATCTGTCATTTCTTTAACACTCTGAACCACTGCATATCCGTGATTCGGTTTCTTTAGAGAAAGCAATATATAAAAACCTGTCTCTGTCATCGGGACATATACTTTTTTAATATGTGCATCCATGATTGGTTCCTCCGAATATATTCCTGCGCACGATCACAAATTCATCACGTCTTGTATGCTTTTATACTCTCGCTCCCGAAATCTGCAGTTCAGGATTAGCTGTTATTTTTTCCTCAACTGCTTTTCTTATTCTTGCACACCATGCCTCTGTAGTCGGAATGTCCTTTGAAAGTTCACGCAACACCTTATCTCCTTCAGCGATAGCTGCTTCATATGATTCTTTTGTAAGTTCTCCGGATTCAAGGGCAGCATCAAGCTCATCTCTATCGTCCACAACCACATCCCCTTCCGGGGTAAAAATCACATCCAAATATTTATCAATGTAAATAATCGTACCGTCCTCAGCAATCTCTATTCCATCAGTGATATCCACGTACCATACCGAAACCGGATACTGAGTATTTACAAATTTCGGATAATGTTTTCGTTCTATGCCAGGCTCATTATCAGGAAAATATTTAACTGTTATTACATGCTTAGCATAATCCGGAACAAGCTGCATCCAAGTCATTCCCCTGCCACATACTGCAAGCTTTCCTGACTTAGGAGTCTCCCAATACTGATATTCACCGTCCAGCAATTTGATTACGCAGGCTGTTCCATGAAAGTCATCGGTATCAATTCGCACCTGATAGTAAGGGAAGCCCTGAAATCCCCATCCGTCTCTATTTAACCTCTTGTGTTTCATGTACTAATCCCCTCCTCTGATTTGAATGTCAATATATCGTTTCTCTATATCAATGTATTATATATCGCGTTGTTATGTATCGCACCTCGATATATTATATATCACACTGCGATATACCCGTCAATACAGTTGAATAAAAAAATCTGCGTATCTCTACGCAGATTCCCTCGCTATTTATCAATTAAAAATTCTTCCACTAATCAACTGTAGTCTCCGTAACCGTATTTAAGGAGATATATTGAACATAAGGATAGCCATACAGATATTCCGCCATCTCATCCATTTCATAGATGGTCTTATCCTCATTGAATTCAATCTGGAAATCGGATGTAATTTCGATGTATCCAACAACAGTAGCATCCACCTCCTCAAAAATAGCTTCCATAATGTCTCTATCGGTGCCAAGATTGCAGCTGACTAACAGCTGATTTTTCACATACTTTATTCCGGTCTCATCATCAATAACAACGTCCTCCATTGTCGCCGGTTTATAATAATTTTCACCAATATCTATAAGCGACGCGTCTTCATCATCTGAGTCATCAGCCTGGTTGTCTGAATCATCGTCTGAATCACCTACGTCATTCAAACCCTCTCCCGGATTTAGTGAATTGTCATCCACTGCTAATGAAGCGACTTCTTTGCCGCCTGAATTTGCTCCACAACCTGTAAATGCACCCGTAAAAATTCCTGCCATCAAAATAATTCCAAATAGTATATTTTTTCTTTTCATATCTCCCCCTATAAAAGAACTCATTTGCTTATTAAACTACTCATATATAAAGACAGAAAAAATGCAGATTAATTTCTATTTCCTCATAAGTAAGTTTGAAGCTTTCCTCTCCTCTATCTGAAACATATTGCCATAACTTATCGTATTTACTCATCTTTATATCCCTTATTAGTAACTATATAATATTATTCATTATACATAAAAATATCTTTCCATTAATCTGTTAGCCACCTTGACATCAGTTACATACATGATTTAGATTACTAGAGGTATTATTCTCATTTCTATATTCACGTTTTCTATTATCAAAAATATTATCTGTCACTAAACAATTCCACCATAACCTAACATCAAAAGGAGAGATATGACCAAAGAATTAGTTACATATTTAATAACTACCATTGACCACGAAATCAACCAAATTCAGAAGCGATTAGTTGCGCTGCCTAAAGGTAAACTTTCAATATATCGCAATGGCCAATATACTAAGTGGGTGCATATCAATAATAATCAGCAATCCATCATTTCCAAAAAAGACAGAATACATGCTCAGGAAATTCTTTTACAAGAATATCTCCAGGCAAGACTATCTGACCTAATGCACGAAAAAGCTATGCTTCAAAATTGCCTAAAACAAATCACTCTACACAAATCTGAAGTAGACTTCTTTTGGAACAAAAAATATCTTTCTTCTTTCTTTCAAAATCAATCTTCCACAAAACTTCTATCTAATAATCAAGTACAAGTAAACTCTTCATCTACGCTCCCCTCTAAATCTGAAGAAATCTTTACCGGCACCACCAATGATCAATATTGGCACGGCATACCTTACATCAAAAATAGTCAGTATCCCGAACAATTAATATATCCAAGTATATCAGGAAATAATCTTCGTTCTAAATCAGAAGTCATAATAGACCAAACTATGTATTTCAATAAAATAGATTACCGATATGAGTGCCAAATGATATTAAACGATATAGTTCTTTATCCTGATTTTATAGCTATATCAAAATCATCTCATCAATTAATTATCTGGGAACATCTGGGTATGATGGATACTACACAATATATGAACAATGCTATAAGCAAAATTGCTCTTTATATTAAAAATGGATATATCCCCGGAATAAACCTGATTATAACAAGCGAAACAAGCCAAATACCATTAAACCCTTTACTAGTAAATGACTACGTTCAAAGATTCCTTATGTAA
>JAKSRU010000087.1 GCA_024403475.1 Lachnospiraceae bacterium
TGCCCCTTTATTTATTGCGGTTAAATGCCGATAAACAATACGGAATATTATCGCATCTTTTATGAGGAATGAAAAATGGCTAATAATACAACAAAAACAAGCGGAACAGGAAAGCATAGGAGAATTAAACCGAAGGTAATTCGCAGAACAGCAGGTGGCGTTCTCATGGCAACAGCAATTGCTGTTGCGGCTATACCTACAGGCAGCTATGGCGGAGGTCAGGCCGGTGCGACAGTTATCACTGCCGACGACGGAAGTAAGACTTTCACCCATACTGTACAGGCTCCGTATTATATGGGTTATGATACCGCAGATGGTCTTGATGACAACACCTCGCTTCACAATGAGGTGTATGGACTTAAGAGCTATACAGGTCTTAGCATGGACTTTGCTACTACAGCTACAGCTTTGACCTTCTATTCTGATGGATTAAATATTCCCGAATGTGATGCGGGCGATACAGCCGGAGTTCCCAATACCACTATTTATTCTACCGGTGATGGAGACTTCCAGTTTGCATATGTAGACTCTACCGGTAAGCAGACCGGCGGTGGAACCAAGACTGCTATTATTCTCGGTTATAATCACCAGGGTTCACTTGCAGGTGGCACACTTACCATTCCTGATAACGTAGATGCGTACCTTAACTTTAATGATAATGACGGTTCTTCATCAGGCTTCTGCGCAGTTGGTAAGAGCGGAAACTTCCTTTTCTATGAATCAGAAGTTACTACATCGGTAAATTCCTCTGCATATTATTATGTAATACCCGATGGAACTGCTAAAACCGATGCAGACGGCAAGCCTTTATACAGAATTTATCTTTGGGATTCTGTTGCAGGTGATTATTCAAGTGTATATTCTGTAGAACTTAATGCAGATGATCTTGCAGTATACAGAGCTAATACTGCTAATGGTGTAGAAAATACAGACTACAGAGTGGATCCTGTATATCTTGATGTGTACTACAATTATCTGCCTTGCTATTATGCAACCTATTCTACATGGGTAAATGCAACCCTGTATTATTATGAGACAGAAAATTACAGACCTAACGGAACACCTAAGAGCAGTGCTCATAAGGATACCACTCCTCAGCAGAATTTGATTCCTCAGATTGCTGATGTTAACGATGCATCATATGGAAGAATTTCCGGTGCAACCGTAACCGCAATCGGTAAGCAGTATCTTGTATCTGACAATAGCAACGGATGGAAGATAGGCGGACTTATCAATGAGACCAACGGTGTTTCAAAGGGAATATTTGCAGGCAACTCATATATTACAACTCTTAATATTGGTAATAACCTTTCAGGTATCGGTGATTATGCTTTCTATGGCTGCACCAATATGACCAGTATTTCTACCGGTAACGGTCTTAATACATTGGGTAACCATGCTTTTGACAATTGCCGTAATATGAACACTGTTGCAATTCCGATTGCTTGTAACCTTTCTACAATCGGTGCTTATTGCTTCAAGAATTGCCAGGCACTTCAGAGATTTGCGCTTCCCACATCCGTAACCACCATCGGCGATGGCGCGTTTAAGGGTTGTTGGAATCTTGTTACCATTGATTTGGGCACTTCAGGTAATGGTAACGGTTCACTTACCAATATCGGTGTGTATGCATTCATTGATTGCCAGAAGCTGGATTCACTCACTTTCCCTCAGGGATTTTCGCAGACTATGGAGCTTTCAGCATTTGAGGGTTGCCAGTCACTCAGATTCATTGCATCATTGAACACAAGCTTCAATATTGTAGATTCTACCACCTGTGATTACAGCTGGGATGAGTTCAAGGTTGACCAGGCTGACGGTTCGATTATCAAAGATAAGTTTTATGTTGAATCTCCCAGTTCAGGTGTCCTTCATACCACCTGCCGTGAGAACGAGGTTTCTTATAAATATCCCAATCAGGATGTTTATGAGCTGACCAAGAAGGAGAAGGGACTTGCTACCGCAGCAGTTCAGCCTACTGTAACTTATCAGGTTGACAACAATAATGTGCTTACAGACACCAGATTTAGTGGTGCTGCTACAAGCCTTACCTTCCCTGATTATATAGGACCCTTCCATATTGAAAAAATTGGCGACTATGCTTTCCAGGATCAGTGTTCACTGGTTGAGGTAACTATTGCAGCTACTATCGAAGAAATCGGAAGCGGCGCATTTATGGGTTGCCATAATATAAAGTATGTATACTTCAATACTGATGATGTGGTTATCGGAAACAATGCATTCCAGACACAGAGCGTCAGTGTACATGCAGCTACCTGTACCAATTACTCAGGTAACGATTCGGATTTTGATGGTGATCCTACTAATGATAAGGCAATTAACCTTTACTCAGCTGCTACCATGACAAAGGATGATAACACTCCTAAGGTAGAGCTTGCATTCATTGGTAAGATTGGAGCAGGTGTAACTCCTTATGAGTATGCCATGAGCTATGACGGAAGATATAACAACGGAAGTCAGGCTACATCATTCATTACCTACTATAGCGGATGGCCCACAATGCTTACTGTTAAGTTCAATATGACCGACAGCAGTACTCATGAAGGCTATAGTGAGCTCGTGGATTTCCCGACTGCATTGACACTTAGCAGTTATCAGAACGAAGAGTATTTGACCAAGGAATATCAGAAGGCTGCTGAAAAGGCACTTCAGGATATGCAGCAAAACAAGCCTCTTACAGAGGATGCACAGACCTTTGTTAATTCAGCTTCAAAGCTTGTTGTACCCAGCGGTATCGATGCTATCGAGGACGGATTGTTCTATAGCCTGACCAATGGCCTTAGTACCACAATGGATGTGGAGCTTTACGGAATCAAGAAGATTGAAACCGGATATAACTCTTCAGGTGATCCTGATGCTACCAAGAGTGACTTCTACGGATGTCCTCAGCTTGGCGCAGTTACAATTGCCGGAGATGATAAATATCCTTTGGTAAAGAGCGTTGATGATTACGGATTTGCAGATTGCAGTAACATGAAGAGCTTTACCGTAAAGAATACATTGACCGAGCTTGGCGATAATGCTGTAAGCAATGATCCTAAGCTTGAAACCGTATCTATTCAGGCGGATGTCAACAATGTCGGTGAAAACTGCTTTGCGAATGACACAACTCTTAAGACTGTTCAGATTTACGGTGCGATTAATGATATCGGAGATAAGTGCTTCGATGGAGATGTAAAGCTTACAAGCTTCTACGATTCAAACAGCATCGGAAGACTTGGAAACTATGCATTTAATGATTGTGAAACACTCGAATCTGTAATTTTTGCGGGCGAGATTAATACTATGGGAGTAAGACCTTGGGCAGGATGTGAAATCCTTACCGATGTTCAGTTCCCCAACAGCAATAATTTCACTTGTGATTTGTCGATTGTATATGGCAAAAATGCAAATGTAAAAACCTCGGTAGTAGAGCTGCTTGAGGGAAGAAGCTCCAAGGTAGAGGCTGCCGAGCTTAATACTGTTACAAAGCTTGAGGACGAGTGCTTCATGGGCACTAATGTTAAGTCAATCAGTCTTTACGACAGTAAGGTTACTCAGATTCCTACCAGGTGCTTCGCAGATACTAAAAAGATTCGTGAGATTGTACTTCCTTCAGCACAGACTGCTGCATATGTAATCATTGATGATTATGCATTTGAAGGCAGTACCGTTGATGAAATCAGCGGTGAGGGAAATGTCAGTCTTATCAGTGCAGTTGGTACCGATGGAATTATTACGCCTGACGGAAGCACAACAGTGGCTCATGATGCAGACAATAACCCCGTTACCAGCAATACCAGCACTGACAATAACAAGTACGTTACTATTTACTGCCCTGACGGAACAGTTCTTTACAGATATGCAAATATGTATAAGTTCAATGTCGAGACAGTAAGAGAGACTAAGTATTGGACTGTAACCTTCAGAGATTGGAATGAAGCTGAGCAGAAGAACGAAACTGTAGCAACTCTTTCCGTTGCAGATGGTGAACCTGTTGATCCTTATTACATTCCTACTCCTAACGGTAAATCAGGATATGTATTCGGTAACTGGGATTCAAGTACAGAGTCTACTCTGAATGAGATTTGGGAGGATACAATCTTTACCGCAAGCTATGTTACACCTGATGATAGCTACGGAAAAAATAAGGTATGCTTCTATTATTACAATGAAAGTGCAGATCCTACCCACACAACACCGATTCTTATCGATACTCAGTATGTGGTAAGCGGAGCAGATGCTTCGGCACCGACTGCACCGACTGTTTCCGGTTATACCTTTGATTACTGGTCACCGGCATACACCAATGTCACAAAGGATATTGATGTATATGCGGTATACAAGGAAGGCTATACAGTAGTATTTACTTATGTAGATCCTACAACAGGCAAAACAGTTGATTACCAGACTGTAGCTGTAGCTTCAGGAAAGGATGCTACTCAGCTGGTTAAGGAGCCTACTATTACAGGATATACCTTCTCAGGATGGAGCGGATGGTCATCAGGCGGTTATACCGACCTTACAAATGTTACCTGCGATATGTACGGAACAGGTTACTTTACCAAGAATGCTGCATCTAATTCCGGAGTAGAAGGTTACTATACAGTAAAGTATTATGTTGACGGTAATCTTTATTTGTCAGCACTTGTAGCAAGCGGATCGGATGCTTCTACAGCAAGCGGACCTGCTAAACCCGGATATAAATTTACCGGATGGTCACCTGCACCTACCAATGTTACCGAGGATATGAGTGTAACTGCTCTTTATGAGGTGGACCCCAATAGCTCAGGAAATACTCCGGGAGGAAACGGAAGCGGTAATGGCAACGGATACTATACACTTACTGTTGTAAACGGTTCCGGTTCAGGAACTTATCAGGCAGGAGCACAGGCGATTATTGTTGCAAATGATCCCGCAAGCGGTCTTCAGTTTGGTAACTGGACAATATCACCTGATAATGCTGTGATTGCATCAAAGGGACTTTCTGCAACTGTTATTACAATGCCTTCTGAAAACGTAACTGTTACTGCGAATTATGTAACTAAGACTTCAGGAAGCGGCACGGGAGCTGGAGCCGGAGCCGGAGGCAATGGAGGTAATTCAAATACTCCTTCATCAACACCTACCAGTAGTGGTACTACAGTAGTTATTGATAAGAACGGCCTTTCTAATACCGGTGTTGTTTCTGCAACGGTTAACGGTTCTTCTGATAATTTTGTTATCAAGGTATCAGAGACCAGTGCTGCATCAGAAGCAGTTCTTAAGGCTTTGTTAAATCAGTATGGTAATGTGGACAAGATTGTTTACTTCCCTATGGATATCAGTCTCTATGATTCAACAGGATCAAAGAAGATTACAGATACCACAGGACTCAGCATTACTATTACTTTACCTTTGCCTGATTCAATGATTCAGTATGCAGGAAACAACAAGACTGCTGCTGTAGTAAATAATCAGCTTGAATCATTGGCACCCAAGTTTACAACTATTAACGGTGTGGCTTGTGTTACCTTTACCTGTACTCATTTTTCACCTTATGTTATTTATGCTGATACTGCTAACTTAACCGGCGGTACAGCAGCAGGCGGAAGTGGAGTAACAGGAACCGGTAACGGAACCATTGACAGTACACCTAAGACCGGCGACGGTATTAAGCCCAAGTACTTCCTCGCAGTTGCACTTGCAGCCGGTTCAGTGTTCCTTTTCCTCAAGAAGGACAAGAAAAAGGTCAGAAAGGCTAATTAATAAATGAAAAAAATTCGAAAGCTGTTAGGAGTTCTATTTTTAATATGTGCTCTTGTCGTAATGCAGCTTCCGGCATCGGAGGCTATCGCGGCAAACGAAGCCTCCGATTTTTCTATTTTTGAAGATACTGTATTGACTAAGTATGTGGGTACAGCTGCAACAGTAGTCATTCCAAATGGAATACAGACTATTGCAACAGATGCATTCAAAAACAATACATATGTCAAAGCAGTAGTTATTCCTAAATCGGTTAAAGAGATTCAGCCCTATGCCTTTTGGGGCAGCTCAATTACCAGCGTCACTATAGGTGCCGGATTGAAGGAAATCGGAGATTATGCTTTTGCAAACTGCAAGAGTTTGACTTCCGTGAATATTCCTGAAAATGTTGAACGAATCGGAATATATGCGTTTGAGGATAATATCAGTCTTACAGATGCCACCATCACTTACAAGACCATGGATATTCATGAATCGGCATTTGACGGTTGTTACAAGCTTGTAATTCATGCACCTGAAGGTTCGTATCCCTACAAATACGCGCAGGATTTTTATAAGCGTCAGCTCGAATTCAATGAATATGAGGATGTGAACAATTTCAATCCTGATGACAACGAAGACGGCAAGGAAGATGGAAAAGAAGACGAAGAGGATTCTTCAATTCATTTTATCTATAATCCGGATGGAACCGTTTCGGACAGAACGGATTATTCCTCTATAATCAGTGATTATGAGGGAAGTCTTGGAAGTGTACATGTTGTCGGAAATCAGGCTGTTGTTTTTATGGATTCAGCCAGTCCTAATGTATATTTGGGCAGTAAGCCACCTCAGTATGATGAGGAGGGCAATCTGGTAACCGATAGTAATTCCGGAACCGGGAGCGGAGACGGAATGGGTGGTGGAATGCTTGAAAACAGCATAATCGCAAAATATACAATCGTTGATGACAGGATTGTTGCCGATCAGGCATATTATTGCAATACGGGTATCAACTATGTCGTGTTGCCACCTACAGTAAAAGAAATAGGACAGTTTGCTTTTGCCAGAAGTTCACTCACATCTATTGTTTTACCGAATGGACTTGAGAGAATATCATACGGGGCATTTTACCATTGTGATAATCTTTCATCAGTTACTATTCCGGATTCGGTGTTGTTTGTAGAACCCAATGCGTTTGTACATACTACCTGGATGGATAATTTCCTTGGAGATTCTGAGGAAGAAGATTATCTGATAAGCGGTGGTGTACTTGTAGCATATAAGGGAAACGACACAAATGTTGAAATCCCCGATGGTGTGAGAAGCATCGCAGCAGAGACGTTCAAGAATCATACAGAGATTACTTCTGTTGCACTGCCCAAAAGTGTTATGGTAATCGGCGAAGATGCTTTCGCAGGATGCAGTAATCTGAACAGTATCAATCTTGATGAGAGTAGCGTCAAATACATATTGGATCGGGCATTCAAGGATACTGCTATTGATAAAATGGTTCTTCCGAGCGCACTTGCCGGTTTGGGAATTAATGCATTTGACGATGATGTGGTCCTTTTCTACCTTGGAAGCGAGCCGGAGACTACTCATGAAAATACTGCTGAAAGACTCTCTAATTCAGCTTTGAGAGCGGAGGCTTACCTTTCAGATGAGATAGAATTGGTGCTGGTAGATAAGCCGGTCGGAGTAACTGTTGTTGGCGTTGATTCTGATGATAATTTAGGAATCGAAGCATATTTGGAGGCTCCTCAGGATAAATATGTTTTGACCGTAGAAAATGTCAGTGAGAGCGAAATTCTTGCGAAAGCACTCGCAAGGGCTTCTGAGATTCTCGGTAGCAGATCACTGATAAATCCTTCTATATATGAATTAGAGCTTACGGATAAGAGCGGTATTCCCATTACCAAGCTTGGCAAGGTCGGATTAACAATTGCTATTCCTATACCGGAGGTTATTAATTCCGATACGAGACTCACGGTACTTACGGTTGATCGCAACGGTCAGCTGGAGGAATTAAAGGCGGAGACTGTAAGTGTTGAAGGAAAAAGGTATGTCAGATTCACTACATATCATTTGTCTCCCTTTGCTATATACAGTACAGGAGATTTGCTTACCGCAGATGAGATAGTGGTAGCAAATGAGACTATCAGTGCATTGGCGGCTCCACCTGTTTTGGATACTGATGATATGCCCGGTGGCGCATGGAACAGCTTTGTTGCCTGGTTTATGGCAAAAAAAATACGGCTTATTATAGCCGCAGGTTTTACCATAGCAGGAATGGTAATGCTGTTGTATCATAAACGAAAGATCTGATTATAAAAGATCTGTTTATAAAGAACTATTTATAAAGATATAATTATAAAATCTGATTTATAATACAACAGCATGTAAAAATTTAATTGATTACGACTGTAACACAATCGATTGAATTACCAAACTTATCGTAGGTTATTGTTTCTTTGTAAGAAGTATATCCTTCAACGTTTGAGGTATATATTATATCCAGAGTATTATCTGTGGTATATGCATAGGCTGAATATACAGCTGTTGCAGCACCGTTTTCATCGGTTGTAGTTATTGTAATATTGTTTATGCGGCTCAAATCATCATAGGTGATTTGAGTCTCTTTTGTTGTATAGGCTGTCCATTCATCATTGACGATGTAACCGGGGGCAGAATAGGTTATGCTTGAGATTCTCTGGTTTGAATCATACTGATATTTTGTTATGTATTCTGCTTTGGCATCACCTACATATACATAACTGCAATTCTCGATTATCTGTCCGTAAGAATTGTATTTTACATAATCGTCGGAATCTGAAGCTTTCACGGTATATCCGTCACTTGCAATTGCAGAATCACCGGCCAGCTGAGCGTATGCCTGTCTTGCTGCGAGTGCATTATCCGGCTGATTAGTGCATAGATAAAGATTTACAAGGGCAGTGTATGCGTATTTTGCAGTGAGATATTTGATGTTGTCTTTTTCGAGATATTCAGCATCGTTTTCGGTATACAAGCTTGACCAAAATGAATTTGAGTCGGGGAAATTAATTATAAACTGCAAATCAGTCAAATAAGAGTTGAGTGATTCTTCATAAGAAGAAAATACTTCATTCTTTTGGTCAGTACTTAAAATATTGTAACCCAGGTTGTTGAAGGTCTGAACGAACAATCCACTGGAAGAGATGCTGTCGTAGAGATCAATATAATTCTTGGTAAGATTATATTCATAGTATTCAACAGAACCCTCAACTATAGCGTTTGCTGAAGCAACGGCACTGTCAAGCAGCTTTTCTAATTCTTTTATCTTGGTTGATATAGTGTCAGAGTTGGTTAATGCGTAGCCGTTGTTTAACCATTCGAGACCCGTGTTGAGATAATCGATGGCTAAATTGATATCGTCAGCTCTGCATTCGGTGGATTTTCCCTTGTATACATTTGCAATCCCTATATAGGCAACAATGTATTGGTCGTCTAAATCCAAAATGGCCATATATTCTGCAAGCGCCTCATCATAATCCATTAGGAGCAAATGATTGTTACCGGTGGTCAGATGCTTTTCTATTGCTTTGGTGTTACCATCGCGCAGTTTGAGTACGGTGAAAACAACGATAAAGGCTACTACAGTAATTGCTAAGAAGATAAGCACCAAGGTGCTCCACTTTACCTGCTTTGTTTTCATTTGGGTAAAAGTTGATTTAGAATTTTGCATTTTTATCCTCCTGATATAGTTAATTAATTATAAGGTCAATGTGAGTTATAAGCAATTGTTTTGTAATAATTTGGGCGCTTTGTTCATATAAATTATTATATTGATATGATATAATATAAAAACATTTATACTGGGAGAGGTAATGTTATGAAAAAAAGTTTGGGCGCTAAACGTATTGAAGCATTTTTGCTTGCTGTGATGCTCTGCATTATGTGTATTTGGGGAAACAATGCAGTGGCAAATGCAGAGTCTGATGCTGAGTTAACTGTCGCTGCGCAGGAGGATTACTCTGAGGACTATGCGGTAGCAGAAGATTCAG
>JAKSRU010000088.1 GCA_024403475.1 Lachnospiraceae bacterium
GGCTATCAGGAGCAGATTGATCACTGCACCGTATATGCTCCAATCAGCGGTATGGTTACATCAGTAAGTGTTAAGGCCGGTGACCTGTATGCAGGTTCAGCAATTATTACTATCGAAAATACATCAGTATATGACGTTGAGACCTATATCAGTGAGTATGATATCAGCAAAATCAAGGTTGGCCAGGAAGTAATCATCAAGACCAACGGAACCGGTGACCTTGAGCTCGAAGGTATTGTTAAGACTATTGCTCCCAGAGCAACAGTAAGTGCTAGTGGTGTAGCTTACAAGGTGGTTGTTCAGGTTAATACTGCATGCGAGGATTTGAGACTTGATATGACTGCTAAGCTCAGTATTATCCTCAACAAGGCAGAGAATGTAGTTACCGTACCCTATGAGTCTGTACAGTATGATGATGACGGCAATACCTATGTAGAAATCAGCAAGGGTAAGAATCCTCAGACCGGACTTGAGGAAAAAGAGAAGGTCTATGTAACAACCGGTGTTGAGAGCGCATATTACATTGAAATCACATCAGGCGCGTTGATTGAGGGCAGTGAAGTAATCGTTCCCAGAAGTGAGTACAATGCTCTTGATATCTATGCACTCCTTGAAGAGGAAGGTGCACTTGGCGGTTATTAATCTGATAAACGCAGGTACTTTTTATACAAGGAGAGATTACAGTGGAAGAAAGAAAAAAGATCATTGATCTTCAGGATATAATAAAGAAATTCTATATTGGTACTCCTAATGAGCTCACTGTACTCCATGGAATAGACCTCGAAGTGTACGAGGGCGAATTTGTGGCTGTAGTAGGTGCATCAGGTTCGGGAAAATCGACTCTGATGAACATTATAGGCTCGTTGGACAGACCGACCTCCGGCAAGTATGTATTGGACGGAGTAGATATGATTAAGGCCAAGGATTCGGAGCTTTCAGGCATCCGTAATCAGAAGATTGGGTTCGTATTCCAGACCTACAATCTTATAGCCAAAACTAATGCTTTGAAAAATGTTGAAATGCCTATGCTTTATGCAGGCGTTCACGGAAAAAAGAGAACTGAGCGTGCCAAGGAGTTGCTGACACTTGTTGGTATGGAAGACAGAATGAAGCATCTTCCCGAGGAGCTTTCCGGAGGACAGAAGCAGCGTGTTGCAATAGCACGAGCAATGGCTAACGATCCGGCGATTATACTTGCCGATGAGCCTACCGGTGCGTTGGATTCATCTACGGGACGTTTGGTTATGGATATTTTCCATAAGCTTCATCGCGAGCAGGGCAAGACTATCGTATTGATTACACACTCGCCCGAGCTGGCCGAAGAGACAGACAGAGTCATTACTCTTAAGGACGGTCTGGTTACAAGTATCAGATCCGGAATGGGAGGTAGACTGGAATGAATTTATTTTTTGAAAATGTCAGACTGGCGCTCTTTTCTCTCAAGGCCAACAAGATGCGTGCCCTGCTGACTATGCTGGGAATCATCATTGGTATCGCCTCCGTAATTGCAATTATGACTGTGGGTAATTCACTCTCAAGCTATATGACCGGAGAGCTTTCTTCATTGGGTACCAACAATGTATACGTATCTATTTCGCGTAGGGAGAAAAAGACAGAGACCACAGAAGAAGGTCATAGCTTTGAACAGGATAACTCGCAGGCAAGCCTCACTGAAGATGATTTAATGAATCGCGAGATGATAGAGAATTATGCTGAAACCTATGCGGACAAGATAAGCGCTATCGGTATACAGCGTAATGTGGGTTCGGGTCAGATAGTACAGGGAACCAAAAAGATTGGTGTCGATGTTAACGGAATCACTCTCGGATATATGCTCACCGATAATGTTAAGCTCAAGGCCGGAAGATTTTTTAATGAAAGAGAAACCGGTACTTCCAAGAGAGTTTGCATTGTTTCCAACAAGGTAGTCGACAAGATGTTTGGCGGAAATGATTCGGATGCTATCGGAAGCATTGTACAGGTTCAGATAGATACTGCCTATTATGATTTTACAATAGTAGGTGTTTATGATTACGAGGCCGGTGCCGGCGCACTCGCATCCTATATGTCTATGGGTGATACTACTGATATGTATATCCCTTATCAGACAGCTGCCGATATTGTGCACGCAGATTATGTGGTTTACTTTACTGTACTGGCAAAAGCAGATGTAGACCCTGATGAGTTCGCTGATTTGACCAAGCAGTTTTTTGCTCCTTATTATAGAAATAATGATAACTGGACTATTGATGCTTACAGTATGGCTTCATATGTAGAAATGATGTCCTCAATGATGGGTACACTCACTACTGCTATTTCAGTAATTGCCGGTATTGCGCTTTTGGTAGGCGGTATCGGAGTTATGAATATCATGCTTGTATCAATCACAGAGCGTACACGAGAAATCGGTACCAGAAAGGCACTCGGTGCTCCCAACAGTTCAATCAGACTTCAGTTTATTGTGGAGGCCGTGGTTATCTGCCTCATTGGTGGAATGATTGGTATTGCAATAGGAGTAGGCGGTGGTTCATTGGCAGCAAGTCTGCTTCTTAAGTCACCTGCTAATCCGTCTATTGCAAGTATTATCGGATCACTCCTGTTCTCAATGGCTATCGGAGTATTCTTTGGATATTATCCTGCCAACAAGGCTGCAAAAATGGATCCTATTGAAGCACTCAGATACGAATAGTTACTTAAAAAATGCGGTGCCGGTATTGTGATATTACAAAGGCCGGAAGTATTGCAAAATATATAAAAATCACGATATAATAATATGATGGACACTATGCTATTGCAGAGTGTGTTCATCATATTATTTTTTGTTTTTATTTAATAGATTTATCGTTTTGTAGTTTCTTTTTACACCGCGTGAGGGCGGGATAAGGAGGTTATTATGACATACGAAAAATTAGTTGAAAAAATTAAGAAGGCATATGCTAAGGCAGAAGCAACTGGAATTGACGGACATAAGGCTATTCAGCTTAATGTACGCGGTGAAGGAGAGGGTGCTCTCTACATTGAAGTCAGCGATGGTAAGTTTAATGTTCAGCCGTATGAATATTATGATAATGATGCTGTTGTTACGATTTCTTCAAAGGTTCTCATAGATATTCTCGAGGGTGATGTTAATCCGGAGGATGCTTTTGTTGAGCAGAAGCTTCATGTAATCGGAGATGCATATTCTGCAAACCTGATTTTATCTCTTCGCAAGGTAAATACTGCCAAGAAGACTTACAAGAAGGCAGTAGAGGAAACCAAGAAGGCTACCAAGAAGGCAATTGAGGCAGCAAAGCCTGTAGCCGAGAAGGCAGTAAAAGAGACCAAGAAGGCTACTAAGAAGGCAATTGAGGTTGCAACACCTGTAGCAGAAAAGGCAGTAGAAGAGACCAAAAAGGCAGCAAAGAAGGCTGCTGAATCAGCAAAGCCTGCAGCCAAGAAGGCTATGGATGAAACCAAGAAGAGCGTCAAGAAGGCAGCAGCTACTGCAAGCAAGGCAATTAAGGCAGCAGCACAGTCTGTAAAGGAAGACCAGGAAGCATCAAAGGTCGAGAAGGCAGAAGCAAAGGCTGATAAGGCTGCGCAGAAGGCAGAGAAGGCTACAGCAAAGGCAAAGAAGGCAACAGAAAAAGCTGCACAGGCTGCATTTGATGCAGAAGTTGCAAAGGCAGAGGATAATCTTAAAAAGGCAGCAAAAAAGGCTGCTGATAAGTCAGAAGAGAAATAATTGAAACAGAAGGAATATTAACGATGGAAAAAATTGCAAGCTTTACTATTGATCATATCAAGCTTCAGCCCGGAGTATATGTGTCGCGTAAGGACCATGTGGGAGCAGAGGTTATTACTACTTTTGATTTGAGAATGACCAGTCCCAACGAGGAGCCTGTAATGAATACTGCAGAGATACATACTATCGAGCATCTTGCAGCTACTTTTTTGAGAAATCACAAGGATTACAAGGATAAGACTGTTTATTTTGGTCCCATGGGCTGCAGAACAGGCTTTTATCTCCTCCTTGCAGGGGACTATGAGTCCAAGGACATTGTGCCCCTCATGGTAGAAATGTATGAGTTTATCAGAGATTTCAAGGATGAGGTTCCCGGAGCATCGCCCAAGGATTGCGGCAACTATCTTGATATGAATCTGGGTATGGCAAACTTCCTTGCAGATAAGTATCTCAAGAATGTTCTCTATGATATCAAAGCGGACAGACTTGTATATCCCGAATAATTAACAGTGGTTTTGAACTGCCATTGACTGAACCCAGTTGATGGCAGTTTTAGTGTGATGTACAGATAGCGCGAAATACAATGAGTGTGAAGTGCAGATAGAGCGAAGTACAGTTAGTGTGAAGTACAGAGAGGAATATAAAAAGAATGAGTAAGATTGGTATTATCGGAGCAATGGAGCTTGAGGTTGAAACCTTAAAGTCAAAAATGCAGGTTAACAGAAAGCTTGTAAAGGCAAATATGGAATTCAACGAGGGTACTCTTAACGGGGCTGAGGTTGTAATCGTACGAAGCGGAATAGGTAAGGTAAATGCGGCTCTTTGCGTGCAGATTCTTGCTGATGTTTTTGAGGTTACTCATATTATTAATACCGGTGTGGCCGGTTCGCTCAATGCGAAGCTTGATATCGGAGATATTCTTATTTCAAAGATTGCACTTCATCACGATATGGATGCTACCAATTTCGGATATCCTCTCGGCCAGGTTCCCCAGATGGATATTAAGGAATTCCCTGCAGATGAGAAGATGATTGAGCTTGCTCAGTCAACCTGCGCAGAGGTGCTTCCTGAGCTTCATACTCTTGTAGGAAGAGTAGTGAGCGGAGACCAGTTTATTGCTGACAAGGCTGTTAAGGAAAGACTTATCACCAATTTCAGCGGTGATTGCTGTGAGATGGAGGGTGCATCAATTGCACACGGAGCATACCTGAACGGAATTCCGTTTGTGATTTTAAGAGCAATTTCAGACAAGGCTGATGATTCTGCTCAGATGGATTATCCTACCTTTGAAAGACATGCAGCAGAGCATTGCGCTAAGCTCGTTGAGGAGCTTGTTGCAAAACTGTAATTATTGGTTTGGGATTATATAATTATTGGATTGAGATTGTGTATTTGTTGAATTGGGGTTATTGATTTATTGGTTTTGGGTTGTTTGAGGGAGATTTTAGAAGACTATGCGAAAAAAGATTTTGGGAGCAATTATTGTTTTGGCTGTAGCGCTCGTAGGCTGTGGCAGTCAGCAAAATGAACAGACGGTTACGACAGTGACAGATCCGGTACCGGAAGAGGAAGTTCTCTCCGACAGTTCTACCAGATTTCCATTTGGAAATGAATTCTGTGACGGTCGTTTCTATACAGATCCTCTGGTGGAGCCTGATAACAAGGTTACTGCTGCTGATATTTATGCAAAAATGACATATACCGAGCAGATGTTCCAGGGTGACTATCGTCTGAATCATGTTAATGACTCGTTGGCAAAAAGCTATGCCACCCAGCAGTTCATTGATGCAATGAATTGGTGGAATGCTTCCAATATCAGCGATACGCTGAATCCGAGTGACAGAATTTCTGTTCTCCCTTATAGATTTGTTGCCGGAATTGCAGAGCTTGACAGTGCACTCAGTACTGATACCGATCACAGCTGGTGTGCTTTGTATTATGCTTCTCAGTCCGGTACCGAAGGTGTAGAGGTAATGGCGGCATATGAGGTTGAGGGAAATACTATCTCCTTCACACCTGTAGCTGAATGGAGCTATGACGAAGAAACCTGCGAACTTGCATACACCTTCCAGGACAAGAGCTTTAGCTATAATTTTGAATTTGATGGTCCGAGAATTACTTTCTCGAATGAGAGCATGAGCTATACACTTATAGAGCGTGATTTTACCGATTGGTCGACAGCTACTCTTAATAAGTCTGTATCGATGAACAGTAATCTCTCTGAAAATTCGCCTATGATTGACAGAATTGTAAGCATCAACTTCACAATTTTTGTCGATTCGGCATACAGAATGAATGTAAACAAGAGCTCCTTTGAATTGGTGACCGTTGATAATGATGGTGTGCAGACCAGCTGCAACGGTATTGCCAGATGGGATGAGGATGGTTTGTTTACTTTTTCATACAAGGATGCAGCCGGCAATACCTATTCAAAGCAGATGGTTATGTTCTACTGCGGATTTGACGGCGTTGTATTCTCTGACGGTGAAAAGAATTATTACTATTTAAGCACATATCTTTCTGCTGTTACCGCAAGCTATTATACACCTGAGCAGCTTGAGGAAATCGTGGACGGACTCGGAGCTAACCTTTCTGAGGAGGATCAGGAGCTTCTCGGAACCATGACCGAAGAGGAAATCGAAGAAATCATCGAAACCAGAACCGATCTTCTTGCAGATTTAACCGCTGCATTTAATGAGAAGGGAATTAAGGCTGATATCGATGAGGAGACAGGTGAAATTGTACTTGATTCATCTATACTTTTTGCTACCGGTCAGTCTTCACTTTCTGCAGACGGTGAGAAGGCACTTACCGACTTTATCACAGCCTTTGCAGGAGTTATCAGTGAGGATAAGTATGACGGCTTCATTTCCACTGTCGAGGTTCAGGGACATACAGATACCGATGGTGATTATGATATGAATCTTGAGCTGTCTCAGAAAAGAGCAGAGAGCGTAAGAGATTATTGCCTGAACAATGTAGACTTGGATGCTGATATTCTCGCAAAGCTTGAGGTGTTGCTCGATCCCATCGGATACTCATATGATTATCCTGTATATGATGAGGACGGCAGTGTAAATATGGCAGCATCAAGACGTGTAGAGTTTATCTTCTTCATCAATCTTGCAAGAAGAAGTGAATAATCAAAAAATATCAGAATAATCAAAAATATAAGAGTGGAAATATATGTCAGATTTTCTTCCTATAGAATTTGAAAACAGAATGAAGGAACTTCTCGGAGAGGAATTCGAGGAGTTCCTTGCTGCATATGATGGAGAGCGTTACAGAGGTCTCAGAATCAATCGGCTTAAGGAAAACTTTAGCGGGAAAAATGCAACGCCCGATGAACTGTACCTGACAGCAGGCTATGAGGCAATTCCCTGGGAGCCGATGGGCTATTACTACAAGGATGAGGACCAGCCCGGAAAGCATCCTCTGCATGAGGCGGGAGTGTACTATATTCAAGAGCCGAGTGCAATGGCGCCGGTTCCTATGCTGGAGGTAAAGCCGGGGGACCGCGTATTGGATTTGTGTGCAGCTCCCGGAGGAAAGTCTACTCAGCTGGCAAGCGCTCTCGGCGGACGAGGACTTTTGGTTACAAATGAAATAAACCCTTCGCGTGCTCGAATTTTATCGGAAAATATAGAGAGAATGGGAGTGAGAAACGCAGTGGTTACCAATGAATCACCTGCTAAACTTGCACCCAGATTTGAAGGCTTTTTTAATAAGATTTTAGTCGATGCTCCCTGCTCAGGAGAGGGAATGTTTAGGAAGAATGATTCGGCTCTTACCGAATGGAGCGTTGCTAATGTTAAAAACTGCGCAGAGAGGCAGGCAGAAATTTTGGACTGCGCAGCCGATATGCTGATGGACGGAGGTACTATTGTTTACAGTACATGTACCTTTGCACCGGAAGAGGATGAGCAAAGCGTAGAGAATTTTGTTACTCGCCATCCGGAGTTTACTATTAAAAAGACGCTGAGACTTTGGCCTCATAAGGTTAAGGGAGAGGGGCATTTTGCAGCCGTTCTTACGAAGGCCGCAGACAATATTGATAATGCGGATAACCTGCCGGAAATGTCTATGTCCAAGGGCGATATGAAGAAGATACGAGAGTATCTCGGCGATATAGTAAGCGAGGAATGCTTTGAGGAAGGTGGTATTCTTTCCGGTGGAAGATTGGAAAGCTTCGGAGACAGTATATATCTGACTCCTGCAGGGATGACTTCTATCGGAGGACTAAAGGTGTTAAGACCCGGTCTGTGTCTTGGTACGGTTACCAAAGGCAGATTTGAGCCGGCACATTCTCTTGCACTTGCTATGAAGCCGTCAGAAGCCCTCAGAACGGTGAACCTTGATGTGGAAGGAGCTGCCGATTATATCAAGGGACTAACCAGAAATGCGGATGGCGATAAAGGTTGGACCCTGGTGTGTGTTGACGGATTTTCACTTGCATGGGGAAAATGTGCAGGGGGAATATTAAAGAATCATTATCCCAAGGGACTGCGCAAGGGATGATGGCTGTTGCAGATTATTATTGGCAGACTGCTTCCGGCAGAACGCTTTTGGAATATATTTCTATGACAGAGGTTTCTATTTGAAGACAGAAGTAGTGTTTGAAAATAAAGATATAATGGTAGTTTATAAGCCTGCGGGAATCGCTACTCAGACTTCCAAAATCGGAGAGAAGGATGTGGTCAGCGAGCTCAAGAATTATCTGAAGGGCGGATATGTGGGATTGATTCACCGATTGGATCAGCCTGTTGAAGGGCTGCTGGTGTTTGCCAAGAATTCCGCGGCTGCAGCAGGCTTGTCAAAGCAGGTAAAGGCTAAGTCTTTGGAGGGCGATGAAGCTTGCTTTTCCAAGGATTATCTGGCGGTGGTTTTGGGTGAACCGTCAGAGGCAGAAGGCCGTCTTGAAAATATGATGGTTAAGACACCGGACAGAATGGCTAAAATTGTCGGTGACGGCGAGAATAATCCTGAAGCTAAAAAGGCAGTATTAAAGTACCAGACAGTAGAAACAATCATAAAGGGCGAGCACAAAATAAGTCTGCTCAGAATCAATTTGGAGACAGGAAGATTCCATCAGATAAGAGCGCAGCTTGCTAATATAGGTTGCCCTATTATCGGAGACAGAAAATACGGAAATGCTCAAAGCATCAAATGCGCGGATGAATTAAGAATCAGAAACGTAGCCCTTTGTGCGGACAGACTTTCGTTTGTTATGCCCAATGCTAAAAATGGTGAAGTGTGTGAATATACGCACAAGCCTACAGGTAATTTGTTTTCAGAATTCTCGAAATGCTAAAGGCAGTAGAGGAGATTTATATTGAACGTATTAAATGCGATTAAGGTTGCAGAGCTTAGAAAAAAGCTGGCTGTAATTCCTGAAAAGTTAATATTCGCAAGTCTTATACTGGTAGGTATAGTACTGTATAGAAACGGTGTGGGAGATTTAACCCTGCTGTGGGAGAAAATCAAGCTGGACTGGCTTTTTTATGTAGGAGCTTTGGTTTTCATATACGGAGCGGTATCCTACTTTGTATTTTTTATGCAATTGTTGAAGCAATGGTTCTTAGGACTTGTACTGTCGCTTGGTATATTGGCGGCTCTTTACTTTACAATCGGACGACAGGATAGTGATCTGCTGATGATGGTCATTTTTGTCTTGGTATTGATCGGACCGTTTTTTGATGTGATCAATTTCTTCAGATATATCCGATTGAAGAACAAGGTAATCGAAGCGGAGGAGGAGCTCAAGCAGAGCATAGATGCTGCAGCTTCTCATGATAGCTCCTATGATGATGGCTTTGAGGAAGGCTATCGCAGAGGAATGAATGCCGGCAAGAAGGACGCTGAAGAAAATGCTACCAAGAGGATTAAGTCTAAAAAGCATAAGCGTGCGGAATATATTGAAGACTCTTCGGATGATGAGGAGGATATCAGCGAAGGCTCAAACAGCGACGATTGGGACAGCGATGAATCAAAGGATGATTATGAGTCTGAAGATTCATA
>JAKSRU010000089.1 GCA_024403475.1 Lachnospiraceae bacterium
ACCGATTAAAAACAAATCATAATATATATACATAAGCAAAAAATGTAAATCGCAAAACTTACAAATAGCAAAAATTAGGAAGTAGCGCAAAATATTGCTATTTTTTTGTGTAAAATTTCTACTATATCAAGCACTTTTTTGACACTTTTCACAACACCTTTCAGATTTTACGCACAAAAATACGGGAAGTCAAAAGACATTCCCGTTTTCTAAACTAATCAAATTTTGCTATTTAACAGGTACCCTTGCAGTCTCTAATTCATCAGAAATATTGTCCGAAGTATTGTTCCCATTATTGTCTGAAGTATTGTGCTCATTATCGCCTGAAACATTATTGTTCGAAGCGTTTCCTGTCGAATTCTCGGCAGTGCTGTCGGCTACACCATCCGCGGCATTGTCCATAGCACCATCCACAATACTGTCCGCAGCAGTATTATCAGCAACGTCATCAGTTGCATCCGTCGAGGCTGCTATAATATCCGTCTCACTGTCAGCTTCACTTCCCGGTGTGATTGCATACACCTCTCCGTTTTCACTTTCGACAATATCCGTCTGTGAATTTACCATCGGAACTCCGGCAGACATATCCTGAGACTGACTGCTTTCATCCGGTGCTTTCTCCTCATCACCGACTTCCAATGAGATTGAATCTTCATTTACTGCTATCGTCTCATTGATCACTCTGTTTGAATTATTTTCATTAACAATGATACCTATCGTAACAGCAATAATTGCAAGCGCAATTACCGCCACCGATATCACCAGTACCTTTTTTTCTTCTGTCTTCATCAAGATACCACTATTACATATGTAACCAAAACATATATAACCGGAACATATGCAATCAATTTCTTTTTTATATCAAAGCAGCAAACTCTTCCTGTGTCATAGGCTTGTAAAAATAATAGCCCTGAATCATATCACAATCCGCCTCCTTAAGAAAAGCCAGCTGTTCTTCAGTCTCCACACCCTCAGCAACGACCTTCGCGCCGATATCATGTGAAAGACCTATTGTATGTTTAATGATAGCCTCCGCCTTCTCACTCTTGCCGATCTGATCGATAAAGCCCTTATCAAGCTTTATCACATCAAACGCAAAGGATTCAAGTGTGGAAAGGGATGACATACCGCTTCCGAAATCATCCAACAGAAGCGAGATCCCCATCGATTTCATTTCCACCAGGAAAAGATATGCATCTGCTTCCAGCACTGCATAGGCAGACTCTGTGATTTCGAACTTAATCAAATCACCCATATCATTTCGCTCATCAAATCTGAGCATGGTCTCATCCAAAAGTCTCGTATCATAAAAATCCACTCTGGAAAGATTAACCGCACAGGGGACAATCTTTTTACCTGCTTTAGTTCTGGCAAGGTTAAAATCAATTACATTACCCACCATAAAGCTGTCAATCTTTGTAATATGTCCTTCCTCTTCGAATGCGGGAATAAACTGAGCGGGAGAAACCACTCCTCTTTCGGGGTGCACCCATCTGATAAGGGCCTCTGCGCTTACAATCTCTCCGGTCTTGGCATCAACTACCGGCTGGTAATAGGTCTTAAACTCACCCTTGGCAAGAGCACTGTCTACCTCTGAGATAAGCTTTCGACGCATGCTATATTCCGCACTGAGCTTGTCATCACATATTGCATACGATTCCGAATGATTATCGGAAATAGATTTTTCTGCAAGCTTAGCCCTATCAAGCATATGCTGAATTGTTCTATTGGGATTTTTAATATTATAGACACCGAAACGAATGCTGAACGGAAGTCTCTTCGAGCCCTCAACATAAGTCTGCGGACAAATACGTTCAAACCTCTCCGAGGTAAGCAGTTCGGTTCTGGTGATTAATACAAAATGATCACTCTCAAGTCGGGCTATCAACGTCGGCTCAAGCTCCTTATGCAAGATATCGCGGAGCATAAAAATAATCATATCTCCGCTGAAGGTTCCAAGGAAATCATTGATAGCCTTGAAGCCCTTGATATTTGTATAGACTACAGAATACCCTTGTGCATACTTGGGATCCTTCATCATCTTTTCTGCCTCAGCTATGAAGCCGGAACGCGAATACTCATCGGTCATCCAGTCGTGGTCAAGGAACATAGTGATATTGATTAAACAAATCAGATATCTGTTATCATCAATAGCCGTAACTCTGAAATACTCGGAGCGCACACCTTCTCCACCGTCAATATGAACTGTGCGGATGAAGTTGCCTTTTGCCTTAATCTCTTCCACCATCAGAGGTATTTTTATCTGCATTGCAAACATTTCTCTCTCATCTTCAACGAGAAAGCGCTCCAACAAAAGCCTTTTCAGCTCCGCATAATCTTTTACCCCTTCGGAATTAATTCCGTTATCGTTCATGAGCTTATTAACATGCAAAAATTCTACCTTCTCGGTATTAATATCAAGCTCAAGTACCCAGTCATAATTCCTTTTTACCAACGAATCAAATACATCAAGACCTATGCTTCCCCTCATACCGGTACCTCCTTTTACAGTCCTATTCAAATTGCGCTCTGTATAGGCTGTAGTAGAATCCCTTATTCTCCATCAGCTGCTCGTGTGTGCCCTGCTCTATCACATCGCCATGGTTAGCCACCAGTATACGGTCAGCTCCCTTGATCGTAGATAAACGATGCGCTATGACAAAACAGGTTTTGTCTTTCATCAATTCTCTCATTGCCTTTTGTATGCGCCTCTCCGTGTTGGTATCAACATTGGAAGTCGCCTCATCCAGAATGAGAATTCGACTATCGTAAAGCATTGCCCTCGCTATCGTGAGCAGCTGCTTTTGACCCTTAGATATATTGCCGCCATCTTCACTGATTATTGTATCATATCCCTGCGGAAGACGCATAATAAAAGAGTGAATATGTGCCGCTTTTGCTACAGAAATGACCTCCTCACGGGTGGCATTTTCCTTTCCGTAAGCAATATTATCAAAAATCGTACCGTTAAATACCCATGTATCCTGTAAAACCATCGCATAGGCGCCTCTCAGACTCCTGCGACGATAATCTCTGACATCCTTTTCATCCACCAGCACAGCACCCGAATCTACATCATAAAATCTCATTAGTAAGTTTATGATCGTCGTTTTTCCTGCTCCGGTGGGACCGACTATTGCAATCAGCTTTCCGGCATCTGCTTTCAGACTCAGATTGTGGAGAATAGTCTTGTCAGGAAGATAACCGAAGCTTACGTTTTTCATCTCGACATCACCGTGTGCATTTTCAAGTTCAATCGCGCCCTCGGTATCTGCGACCTCCTCCTCACTTGCCAAAAGTTCAAATACTCTCTCAGCAGCAGATAGTGCCGAATAGATTTCATTCATAATATTGGCAATTTCGTTTATAGGTCCGGAGAATTTTCTCGAATAAAGCACAAAGGCTGAAATCTGTCCCAGCTCAATTGCCTTATACATATATAAAAAGGCTCCGAATATTGCAACCAGTGCCAGTCCCAAATTGTTGACCACATTGACGGTGGGACCGATGGTGCAGCCGTGATGCTCAGCCTCTCTGTAAATGTCGGCCGCATCATAGTTTATTTTATCGAATCTGTCCTCAACCTTTTCCTCATAAGCATAGGCCTGAATGGTTTTCTGTCCGGAAAACATTTCTTCTACAAAACCGTTCAGCTTTCCGTACGCCTTAGAACGCTTTGAATACAAAGGCTGAGTTATTTTTTTCATCCATACCGTATATCCTATTGCTATAGGAATGGTAATCAATGCCGTAAGCGACAATAGCGGTGATATCACCACCATCATCACCAGTGAACCGACCACCGTCACAATACTTGTCAAAATCTGTGTGGCATCGGTAGCAATACAGGTTCCGATTACATCTATATCATAAGAAACACGGCTGATAATATCTCCCGCCTGATTTCTGTCAAAGAATCCGACCGGCATTCTGAGCAGCTTCTCGAATACATCCTGCCTCATATTCTCTGATATACGCCTGCTGACTCTGGTCATCATTACGCTTATCACAATTGCAAGCGCTGACGAAAGCACATATACTGCCAGCATACGGTAGGCGTAATACATTACCCTCGAAAAATCTACCATTCCGATACCGGCTGCCGCTTCGTTAATCGCCGCTCCGGCATAACTCGGACCGAGAAGTCCCAATACATTACTCACCAGCGACAGTGCTATGATGCCGATAAAGGCGAACTTGTATTTACCCATATAACTAAAGAGCTTTACAAGGGTTCCCCTTGTGTCTTTAGGCTTTTTCTTTACTGTATCGTTCCAAGCCATTATCTATCCTACACTAATCTGCTAATTCATCTGGATATCATAAATATCCTTGTATTGAGGACAATTCTTCATCAGTTCCTCATGCTTTCCCTGTCCCACTATTTTGCCGTCATCCATCACAATAATATTGTCAAGATTCATAATAGAACTGATTCTTTGGGCAATGATAATAGTTGAAGTATTGTTGTAATGCTCACGAATCATCTGCCTGAGCAGGGCATCGGTTTTGTAATCAAGTGCACTCGAGGAATCGTCCAATACCAATATCTCAGGCTTAGCCGCCAATGCACGTGCAATCAAAATTCTCTGCTTCTGGCCGCCACTCATATTGGCTCCGTGAATATCCGCCTTGTGCTCCAATCCGTCCTCATATTCATTCACAAAATCTGCAGCGCGTGCCTCGGTAACCGCCTCCATCGCTCGCTTTTCATCTACATCACGACCAAAGGCTATATTTTCCTGCAAAGTGTCTGCAAAAATTATATCGTTTTGAAATACAACGCCGAACTTTTTACGAAGTTCTGTAAGCTTATATTCCTTAACGTCCTTACCATCCACTATTACTTTGCCTTCGGTGGCATCATAAAATCTCATAAGCAGATTAATAATCGTAGTCTTACCGCTTCCGGTTGCACCGATTATTCCCAATGAAGTTCCTTTCTCAAGAGAAAAATCAATATCCGTCAGCTCATAATCATCGGCCTCATCACCCTGCTTTACATATCTGAAATTTACCTTTTCAAAGGCAATATAAGGTTTCTTTTTATTCGCTCCATCGTCACCGTATACGGTAACCAAATCCTCCCCTTCTTCGATGACGGAAGCTATTCTTCCCGCAGAGGCGTTGGCCTTTGATGTCATTATAAAAATTCGATTGATGCCGTTTACCCCCATCAAAATCATATTGAAGTAGGTGAGAAATGCCAGAATCACTCCGGGTTGTGTAATACCGCCGTTAACTCTGTATGCACCGAGCACTACTACCACGGTCAGGCCGATATTCATGATAAGCGTCATAATAGGACCGGGAAGCGACATTACTACAGATGCGGTAGTATCACTATTGAACATTTCTTCATTGGCATTTTTGTAGCGAGCAGTCTCGTAATTTTCCTTGGACAAGGCCTTCACCACACGAATTCCGGTGATGTTTTCACGCATTATCCTAACAATGGTATCCATCTTTTGCTGAACCTTCTCATACAGCGGAATACCCTTTTTAGAAATAATAATTACAGAAGCTATAATAAGCGGTACAAGTATGAACAGAACCATTGCGAGTCCAAAATCCATAATCATGGTAACCGCCATACCTCCGATGAGAAGTATAGGTGCTCGCACTCCCATGGTCTGAATCATTCTCATGAAGTTCTGAACATTATACGAATCCGAGGTCATTCTTGAGGTGAGTGAAGGAAGACCGTATTTATCAACCTGGCTTCCGGACAAATCCATAGTCTTGCGGAAAAGCTCGTCTCGTATATTGTAAATACACTCCGAAGCTATTCTTACTGCCTTTCTGTTAGCAATAATATTCATAGCGCGAACAAAAACCGCAATTCCTATCATCAACAGTCCGCAGATTATCATTCGTACTATATTGTTGCCCTCTGCAGGAGCCACAACATCTAGCATGTATTCAAGCACATACGGAATCATAAATTCTGCAGTAGTTCCTATAAACTTTATAATCAGCTGAACGACAATACGTCCGCGATATTTTTTCATATGACTGAATATAAAACGCATTCGGAAACCCTGTTCCTTAAATAAATATAAAACCAATGTAATTATAACAAAAAAGGGTCATTTCCCGCTATGAAAATTGACCCTTTTTCATTAAATTAATTATTAATTTTTGAAATATTTTGATATTTTACAGATTAACAGTACGAGGTGCTTCACCAAATGAAGAAAATACTGCTACTGCATCCTCAAAATAGAGAACCTCAGTATTATCATCTTCAGCCGAATACATAGCCTTGAGATGAGGATACTGCTCAAGCATATAAGTCTTAGCTTCAATTCTGTCATCTCTGATAAGCTTTCCTGCCACTCTAATCCAAGCCTGACCGTTGAATGCACAAATCTCTGCCTTGGGATTAGCCTGAAGCTGCTTTGACACATCCTTAACCTTGCCGGTCTGAATGTAAAGCTTTCCCTCAAAAACAGCGATAGTTCCGAAGGGTCTTACTCTGGGCTGATCTCCGTCAACAGTAGCAAGATAATAGGTTCCGCAATTCTTTAAAAATTCAAATACTTCGTCCATTATAATCTCCTTACTTTGATGCAATATAAGGTGCAACTACTGATGCTACAGCGCTTGCAGGCATACTCTGAAGAGCAACCTTGCCGGGGCCGGTAACTACAGTATTGAAGAAGCCTTCACCACCGAGAAGCTTGTTCTTAATTCCCTTAACAGACTCTACAGACATAGTGCAGGTTCCGTCCATCATTGCAAGATAACCGGTGTCGATGATAATTCTCTGTCCGGGTGCAAGCATGTGCTCTACTACAGATCCGTCAATCTCAAGGAATGCAATTCCCTGTCCTGAAATTTTCTGCATGATGAAGCCCTCACCACCGAAGAAGCCTGCTCCGACATTCTTCTGGAACTGAATTGAAAGTTCAACGCCGGGAGTAGATGCAAGATATGCTGACTTCTGGCAGATAATCTCCTTGCCGGGTCCGATTTCTACTGCCATGATTGCTCCGGGGAAGCTTGATGCAAATGCGATGAAGCCCTCTCCTCCCTTAGCAGTGTATGTATTGCTGAACATCTTCTCGTTAGAAAGCATCTTTGAGAACATCTTGCCCATTCCGCCGCCTTCGGTAGTCATCTCAAGATTGTCGCTCATCCATGTCATTGCACCACCTTCACAGTTGATGCTCTCGCCTGCATCAAGATATACCTCAACAACAGGAAGTGTTCCGCCTTTAATTTCGTATCTCATATAATTTCCTCCTATACCCGTCTCATGACGGTCTCATAAACTCCTGTTTTATTTTAATCGAAACGCACCTGATATAACAAGAGTTGTCTGCCCCTATTTCCTTCTGTTTATCACTAAAATTTATTTTATTTTTTGCCATATTTCACAAATAGCTTTCTGTGACTTTTTTACGGGATATAATGATACATTTAAGCTTCATAATATGATATGATATTAACATTATTTATATATATGCGGAGGCAATATTATAATGACAAATAAACAGTTACAAAAGCTCCTGAAGGACATGTCCCTCGATGAAAAAATCGGACAGCTCACTCAGCTTGCGGGCTCTATGTACGGTTCGGATGCAATCGTAACAGGTCTTCTCGATATGTTTAGCATCAATGATAAAGCTCTCGAAATGAGCGGCTCGGTGCTTAGTGTAATCGGAGCTGATGCCATCAAGAAACTGCAGGATGAGAATATGGCTAAACAGCCTCATCATATTCCTCAGATTTTTATGTACGATGTTATCAACGGATATCAGACAATTTACCCCGTTCCTCTCGGACAGGGTGCTACATTTAATCCCGATACTGTAGAAAAGCTCGCTCACATGTCTGCTGCAGAAAGTGCTGCTGCGGGTATTCATGTAACCTTTTCCCCCATGGTGGATCTCGTAAGAGATGCAAGATGGGGTCGTGTAATGGAGTCTACCGGCGAGGACCCTTACCTCAACGGTCTTCTCGGTGCGGCAATGGTTAAAGGCTATCAGGGTGATGATATTAAAGCCAAGGGAAATATAGCTGCCTGCGTAAAGCATTTTGCAGGCTATGGCGGAGCAGAGGCAGGACGTGACTATGATAATGTTGAGCTTTCTGAGCGCACCTTAAGAGAGGATTATCTCTCAGCCTATGAGGCATGCATCAAGGCAGGTGCCAAGCTTGTAATGACCTCCTTTAATACCCTCAACAGAGTTCCCTCTACCGGCAACAAATGGCTTATGAAGAAGGTTCTCCGTGAAGAGATGGGCTTTGACGGCGTACTTATCTCCGATTACGGTGCTGTTAAGGAAATGATTAATCACGGCTATTCTCAGAATGAGAAGCAGGCTGCCGAACAGTCTATGAAAGCCGGACTTGATATGGAAATGATGTCCACTGCTTATATCAGTCATCTCAAGGAGCTTGTCGATGAGGGCAAGGTCACTATGGAAATGATTGATGAAGCCGTAATGAGACTTCTCGTTCTCAAGAATGAGCTCGGACTCTTCGAGAATCCCTACAAGGATGGTGATCCCAAGGAAGAAAAGAAGCTTGTGCTTTGCAAGAAGCATCGTGAGCTTGCAAGAAAAGCAGCTGCCGAATCCTTTGTTCTGCTTAAAAACGAAGACAATATTCTTCCTCTTGCTGATGCCAAAGGTGCTTCAGTTGCATTTATAGGTCCCTATGCCGACGAAAAACAGATTCACGGTTCTTGGTCCTTCCCCGACAATTACGATACCTTCGTAACAGTAAAGGAAGGAATTACCAACAACGTAACCACTGCCAAGACTACCTTCAAGCAGGGTTGCTACCGCCTTGATCATGACAAAAAGCTCAAGGACGGCTCAATGTTTGTTGTTAATGAGGCCAAGAAGGAAAAGATGCTCAATGACGCAATTGCTGCAGCCAAGAAAGCCAAGACCGTAGTAATGTGTCTCGGCGAACACTTTATGCAGACCGGTGAAGCTACAAGCCGCACCGACCTCAATGTAAGTCCCGAACAGATTGAGCTTCTCAAGAAGGTACGCGAGGTAAATGACAATATCGTTACTTTGGTATTCGCAGGAAGACCTCTGGAAATGGATGTGATTGATGAGCTGTCAAAGGCAGTAATTTACTGCTGGTTCCCCGGAACCGAGGGCGGAAATGCCGTAGCAGATGTTCTTTACGGCAAGAGTGAGCCCGGCGGACGCCTTCCCATGAGCTTTTCACACAGAGCTGAGCAGCTTCCCAACTACTATAGCCGTTTCAAATCAGGAAGACCTAACAACGGAACTCTCGATCAGGGCTTCGTGATGGGCTATATCGACCAGGCAGACCTCTTTAAGTATCCCTTCGGATATGGAATGGGCTACTCTACCGTTGAATACAGTAAGGTTACTCTCGACAAATCATCCATCACCAGAAAGGACACCATTACTGCTACTGTTACAATCAAGAATACCGGCACCAGAGAAACCACTGAAACCGTACAGATGTACATTCAGGACCTCTTCGGCAGTGTAGTTCGTCCCAGACGCTTGCTCAAGGGTATCAAAAAGGTTACTCTTAAGCCCGGCAAGAAGGCCAAGGTTTCCTTTGAAATCAATGAAGACATGCTCAAGTTCTGGAACATCGATATGGAATATGTATCAGAAGACGGCGACTTCAGAGTAATGATAGGCCCTGACAGTCTCACCGAGAACTGTGCTTATTTTAATCTTCACTAATCGAAAGTGCTTTGTACATGTACTTTCATTAAACAA
>JAKSRU010000009.1 GCA_024403475.1 Lachnospiraceae bacterium
AGCGATTATGTTAAAATGACTGCTGGTACAGACAGTTCGTTTGAATCGATTAGCTTCTTAAATGTAGAGGATAGCCTTGAACAACTGAAGGGTAAAATCGAGAAGCTGTTCGGGGATGCTCGATATGGCAATATACTCAGGGTTAAGGGCTTTGTCATAGAGGATGGTGTGAGCTATCAGATTAATGCGACACGCTATGAGGTAATGGCTCAGCCTATCGCAATCGGACAGAAGACGATGATAGTTATCGGTACCGGATTAAATGAAGAACTTATCAGGCAGCTGATAGGTGAGCATATATAGGAGGATTGTATGAGCGAAGAAATGAACATCAATGAGCAGGATTCGCAGGAGTATGTCGTTTTCACCGTAACTGCACAGGACGGTAGCGAGGTTGAGATGGCTGTGGTTGATGAATTCGATTATGATGGAAAGCATTATGCAGCTGCGTCACGCGTTGTCGGAGATGAGATTAGTGACGATGGTGTATATATCTATAGAACCAAGCTTACAACAGATGATTTTACTGTAGAGAAAATCACGGATGCCAAGGAGTATGATGCTGTAGTCAAGGCTTACACCGAGATGGAATAGTGTGTGACGAATTATATTTAGCAAACAGATTAAACTGCGAATTAGTGATATTTATTTTGCATATTTAGTGCTGTAATTGATGGTTATATTGTTTTAGTATGTGTATATCAGTAAATTGGTTACTGCACTTTTTAGAAAGCAAATGAGGGAATTACGATGGAAGAAAATAAGTCACCTTACACAAACGATAATGTATATGCAACAGTACATCCTACTGAGACCGGAACCGACAACGGATATACCGGAGCAACAGGATATAACGGAGCACCCGGTGCAGGCGGAGCAGCAGGATACAACGGAGCTCCCGGATACAATGGAGCACCCGGCGCAGGCTATGGTAATACCGGCTACAACAGTGTATATCTTCAGAAAGCAGCATACAATGCCAATGCCGGAGTAAGATGCCCCGGTAAAGAGATCACAAGTATGGTGCTCGGTATTGTATCACTGTTTTATGGTGCTTTTGGCGTAGTATTTTGCTGGCATCCCGTGCTTGCATGGACCTTCGGTATTTTAGGAGTTGGTTGCGGTATTCCTGCTATCATTCTTCACAACCAGGTAATGAAGATTGCAACCATTACTACCAAGAAGGTTAAAATCGGTAAGAATCTCGGTACTGCAGGTATTATCTGTGGTGCGGTAACAATGGTTCTTGATATTATTATTGTTCTTGTAGCCTTTTTGGCAATCGGTACTTCTTTAATGTCAGAGTTATATTAAGTTTATCAAGGCTGTTAAAAGCTCGGCGGTTTATCCGTCGAGCTTTTTGTGTAATAGGAAACTGCGTCAGTTGTGTTTTGCGCAATTTTATATAAGAATTGATATTTGTTAATATAAAAAACGGACTTTTGGGCATATTTAACATATATATTGTGGGATTATTGTCAATATAATGGGACGAATATACTGTTTGCCGTGTTTCATTTTTTTGTGTTTGTGATATTATTAACTAGTGTCGTATTTTTTATGAATATACTGCGTAATTTATTATGAAGGAGAAGGAAAATGACATTAAATGAATTGATCGATCAGGCTCGTGCCAGCAAGTGCTCGGATCTTCACCTCACTGCAGGTGCACCGGTAGCTATCAGAAGATATGGAGAGCTTAGAACTCTTAATGTATCACCTACACTTAAGGAAACTGAGGATATGATTTTCTCTATTCTTAAGGACAAGGATATTGAGTATGTTAAGGCCGGAAACGATCTCGACGTTGCTTATGCAGATAATGCCGGTCGTGTGCGTGTAAATGTATACCACCAGAGAAACAACCTCGCAGCAAGTATTCGTCTCTTGGATCCTTATATTCCTACATTTGATGAACTTGGAATGCCCGATGTACTTCTCAATCTTGCAAATAAGAGATCAGGACTTATCCTTGTAACAGGACCTACCGGTTCAGGTAAGTCTACAACCCTTGCTTCACTTATTGACTATATCAATAAGCATCAGGCAAAGCACATTATTACTATCGAGGACCCTATCGAGTACGTATACAAGTATGACAAGTCTTTCGTTCATCAGCGTGAGGTTGGTAGAGACGTTCCCGATTTTGCTACAGCACTTCGCTCAGCACTTCGTGAAGACCCCGATGTAATCATGGTAGGTGAGATGCGTGACTTCGAGACCATCAATGCAGCTATCAACGCAGCAGAGACCGGACACCTCGTGCTTTCTACTCTTCATACCAAGTCAGCTGCTCAGACAGTAGACCGTGTAATCAGTGCCTGCCCTTCTGAAATTCAGACTTCAATGGTATCAAGATTTGCATCAGTTCTTAACGCTGTTATTACTCAGGACCTTGTTCCGAGATCACAGGAAGACGGACGTATCTGCGCTACCGAGGTTATGCTCAACAACAACTCAATTTCTAACCTCATTCGTGAAGGTAAGTACAACCAGATTCCCAGTGCTATGCACGCAGGACTTGGTCAGGGTATGCATTCACTCAATTACTCACTTGCTCAGCTCTATAGAATGGGCATGATTGACAGAGAGGAAGCAATCCTTCACAGTAACAATCCTTCAGAGTTGCTTAATATGATTTAATAACTCTGATAAATGCCGCGAAATTTTACAGAATGAATTATTTAGAGAGAATTGTATGTAAAAATGTACAATTCTCTCTTTTTTTGCTTTCGGTCATTAGTTGCTCAATACGTGCCGTAATGTATCTTTTTGCAGAGCTGTATGCTATTATTATGCTTGTATTTTTATATAATAATCGCCATTTCATTCTTCGAAATGTGAGCGCGCTATTATGTGAATACAGGTGTTGGGGAACACCTTCATACTTATGTAGGGGAAAGTAACAATTAATCTTGTTATGTTTTAAGGTATAGAGGGTATTTTTAATGAAGCGTAAGAAGCTTGCTTTACTTACAATCAATCCGGAAAGTGAACAGGGGACATATGTCATGAACGGTGTATTTGCGCAGTGCAATGCATACGGATATGATGTCGCTGTTATTTCTCCTATGGTTCACAGCTCACATTATTTTAAGGACTACCTTGAGGGAGAACTTAGAATATATGATATAGTGAATTTCGACCTTTTCGATGGCGTACTTATCACGCCTGTTCCAATGCAGGAAGAGCAGAACACCAATCTGGTGGAGAGGCTGCTTGATAAATTCAAAAAAGAATGTCATGTGCCTGTGGTGGCAATTGACGAACAATTCGGTGATTATGATATAGCTTATGCCGGAGAGGTGAGCGGTATCACCACCATTGCTTCCCATATCGTTAAAAAGCATGGCTGCAAAAATATAGCGGTTCTTACCGGTCCTAAGCAGGTCGCTGTATCTGATGAGAGATTGGATATTATCAAATCTTATATGGCATCTCAGGGAGTGGAGCTTGATGACAGCAGGATAGTCTATGGAGACTTCTGGTATACGTCAGGAGAGAATCTCGCCAAGGATATTATAGAGGGCAGATTTGAGAAGCCCGAAGCCGTAATATGTACCTCCGATCATATGGCTATAGGTCTTACCAATGCCTTGATTGAAGGCGGAATTCAGGTGCCCGGAGATATCGCTGTAGTGGGCTATGGCGGAACCATGGAAGCAGCGATGAATTATCCCCCCGTGACTACCTATGAGTACGACCAGGGCCATAATGGGGCTTCGGCAGTCAATAGAATCGTTCATTTGATTGAGCCGGAGAGAGAGATTATTCCTGCTGCGATTGCGGGTGAGATGAATATATGTCTGGGTACCAGCTGCGGATGTAGTGAGAATCCCAACAAGATGAGAAATAAGCTGCGCGGATATCTGCAGAGCACCAATTATGCCTGGGATGCTGAGACTCAGACTCAGGGTATCTCATTGGCAGAGATGACAGACAGCTATATAGCAGAGACATTTACCTCGATGGATAATGTGGATGATTGTATCAAAAAAATATATGAATCACTGTATCTGCTTAAGCCTTATAATCGCTTCTATATGTGCATGAATACCGATTGGCTTGAAAGCAAACGTTTCAGCAACGAGTATTCCCGCGAGATGAATATGGTTATCTATTCCGATATGGCCAAAAAATTGCACGGATATGAAAACCATGTATTCTGGGGAAGCAATGGGCTCAAGACCTTTGATAGAAATATAATGCTTCCTATATTCGATGATGCTTTAGCGGCGCAGATCCCGGGATTGGAGGATATCGTCCCCGGAGAGGACATATTTGATGAGCCTCAGGTTTATTATTTTACGCCCCTCCACTACGGAAATGTATCGATGGGATATGTAGTAATGCAGAATCCCCTGACATATCCTGTTAGAACGACATCGGTATACAGAACCTATATCAGATACATAAACAATGCTCTTGAAATGAGCAGAGCCAAGAATATTATTTCTAATCTTTCCGAGCATGACCAGCTCACCGGTCTGTATAACAGACGCGGCATGGAGAGGGCCTTCATCGAGTGGAAAGAAGATACCTTAATGGAGTTGAAAAAACACCCCGAAAAGGAATATAATATCATGGCGTTGGTTATTGATATGAATAACCTTAAGATTATCAATGATACTGAAGGACATGAGGCCGGCGATATTGGAATTAATGTAATTGCCAAGGCTGCACTTATGACCTGCCGTGGCAGAGAGATTACTGCGAGAGGCGGCGGAGACGAGTTCTATATTTTAGGTATAGGTGAATATACTGAGGCTGATGGAATCGATTTCATCAACAGATTCAAGAAGAATATAGAAATTGTCAATGACAGTCTGGGCGAAGTAAAATATTCGGCAGCTGCGGGATATGCAATTAAATCCTTTGCAGAATGTGACGATTATCACGCTGTACTCGATGAGGCGGATGTTCAGATGTATGTTGATAAGAGAGCGTCTAAAAAAGCCAGATATGATTAAGGCGCAAAAATACGGAATAACAAGGATTAATTATCATGGGAAAGAAATCAGTAAAAGAGAATAAGAATATT
This sequence comes from Lachnospiraceae bacterium, assembly GCA_024403475.1. Lineage (GTDB taxonomy): Bacteria > Bacillota > Clostridia > Lachnospirales > Lachnospiraceae > AC2028. The sequence continues at coordinate 5,042 of JAKSRU010000009.1, forward strand.
TATCAGATTTGCAGAGAAGAGCAGGAGCTTACCAGAGAGGCTGCGGCAGAACTCATGCAGTACATTTCGGATGACAGAATTGAAAAGATTGAAAATGAGAAGTCACTTCCTCATCCTGATGAGATTTTACTGATGGCAAAAGCATACAAGGCACCTAACCTTTGCAATTATTTTTGCTCACATGAGTGTCCTATCGGTCAGGTTCACGTTCCTGAGGTGGAATACAAGAGCCTTGCAGAGATTACACTTCTTATGCTTTCTTCTCTTAATACAATGGATGGTTACAAGAATCGTCTTATTGAGATTACCTCAAACGGTCAGATTGATGATGATGAGGTTGAAGATTTCAAGAAGATTCAAAAGCAACTTGATCAGATTGTAGCTCAGGCTAATTCTCTTAAGCTTTGGGTAGACAAGACTATTGCAGATGGCAAGCTGGATGAGGATAGCTTGAGATAATTTCAGATGAGTTGAGCGGACAGGATTAATCCTGTCCGTTTTTTGTTGAGCATAAGTTTGGAATTTATTATTATAATGTTTGATATGCTTTATCTTTGATATTTTTCTTGCATGAATTTGATTACTGTACTATAATGCAAAAGTTCCACGAGGAGTTCGGCCTCTAAATCCTTCTCGTAAAATAATAAAACCAAGGAGATTATAAATGAAAACTTCCCGTTCTAAGGGACTGATGAAGGAGATTACTTTGCTTCTTCGCAGCGTCCCGTCACCTGTCGTTGCGTCATATATCGTCGCAATCATCATCATGAATTTACTTGCAAATAAGGCTGTACCGTTACCCTACGATTACATCGTTTTGGATTGTGGGTTCTTTTTGTCGTGGATGGTATTCATGACAATGGATATGGTTACCAGACGCTTTGGACCTCGCGCTGCTAACCTTTTGTCGGTTATTGCATTGCTTGCAAATCTTTTTATGTGCGGTATCTTTTTTGGAATCAGCAAGCTGCCCGGAGAGTGGAGCGCAAGCTATGTTGACGGCTCTGAGGCGGTTATCAATACTGCACTCGACAGTACCTTTGGCGGTACCTGGTATGTGCTTTTAGGCAGTTCAATAGCATTCCTGGTTTCAGCTATAGTTAATAATTTTATGAACTATATGATCGGACTTAAGGCAGAATCAAAAAAGAAGAATTTTGCCACCTTTGCTTTCAGAAGCTATGTATCTACTTTTATCGGTCAGTTCGTAGATAACCTTGTGTTTGCACTTATTGTAAGTCATACCTTCTTTGGACTTACACTTTTACAGTGCGTTCTATGCGCCTTGACCGGAGCGGTTATGGAGCTTCTCTGTGAGGTGGTGTTCTCACCCATAGGATACAAGGTTTCTCAGAACTGGGAGAAGGACAACGTGGGCGCAGAGTACATCAGACTCTACGGCTATGGTAAGAAGAATAACCAGTGAGGTCAGTGCTCACATTTCATTGAATAAAATGGAGATTAATATGCACATTTTTATTACAGGAACTTCATCAGGAATAGGTAAAGCTATCGCTACTAAGTTTTTGGCGGAAGGACATACGGTTACAGGCTTTGATAAGCAGGAGGCAGCTATCGAGCACCCAAGATATGTTCATTTTGTTGGAGACGTAAGAAATAAGGATAGTTATCCGGAGGTAGCTCCGGTGGATATTCTGGTTAATAACGCCGGTATTCAGGGCGATGATGATATCGCGGTTAATCTGAAGGGCGTAATAGATATCACAGAAAAGTACGGTATTCACGAAAGTATAAAGGCGGTGCTTATGATTGGCTCAGCCGGAGCTCATTCCGGAGCAGAGTTTCCTGAATATGTGGCCAGCAAGGGCGGAGTGATTTCTTATACCAAGAATGTGGCGTTGAGGATTGCTCAGTATGGAGGAACCTGTAATAGTCTCGATTTCGGCGGAGTGGTTACAGACCTCAACAGACCCGTGATGGATGACCCCAAGCTTTGGAATCAGATTATGGACCTTACTCCCCTTCGCAGATGGATGAGTGTGGAGGAAACAGCAGATTGGGCTTATTTTATGACAGTAACCAATCGCTTCTGTACCGGGCAAAATATTTTGATAGACGGACTTGAGTATGGCAATGCACATTTTGTATGGCCGGAATAAAAAAGTGAAAGATTTCAACAAAAATGGCGGTGTAAATATAAATTTACACCGCTATTTTTATTTACTTCCATAGAAACGCTGAATTATAATGATTTTATCTAAGCGTGTATATATGGAATATCGCGCTCACATTTCAAAGAATGAGATGGAGATTATTATGACAGAAGAGCAAAAAAAAGCTTTTGAGGCACTTCAAAATTTTATATACAGATTGTCTGAACAGGCAGGGAAGGACAAAAGCTTTGCCGAGGATTTATGGGAACGTATCAGTCATTCTCAGGGGGTACTGATGGAATTGGCTTATTATCATGATAAAGGTGATTTTTGGGATAAGCATGTAGTGGCCGGCTATCATTTGACAGATATTATCGTGTGGCAGGTTGACCATTTCAAGGCATATATGGACAGGAGCGAGGATATGAATCGTTTCAGACAGGAGAGACTTCTTTTGGAGTCGCTGGATATAATGCTCAAGATGGAAGTCGATCCCGAGCCATACATCAGAAAGATGCGCGATGAGAGCGGAACGGATTTTGATCAAAGGGTGCTTTAATAATAGCGGAACGGATTACAATCAAGGGGTATATTGAAGTATTAACAAAAAACGGAAAGACGGGGACAAATGATGCAGTACAGGAAAGATAGATACGGTAATGATATTTCACTTTTGGGCTTTGGATGCATGCGTTTTTCAAGTAAGGCAGGAAAGCTTGATTATGAAAAGGCAGAGAAGGAAGTAATGGATGCTATCGAAAAGGGCGTCAATTATTTCGATACTGCGTACGTATATACCGGAAGTGAAGCCTTAATCGGTGAGATTTTTGAGAAGAATAAGGTTAGAGATAAAATCAATATCGCCACTAAGCTGCCTCATTATATGATCAAGAATGCAGAAAGTGTTGATAAGTATTTCAATGAGGAGCTGTCGAGATTGCGCACAGACCATGTTGATTACTATTTGATGCATATGCTCACTGATATCAAGACCTGGGAAAGATTATGCGGTCTCGGAATCAAGGAATGGATTGCTAAAAAGAAGGAGAGCGGTGAAATAAGACAGATTGGATTTTCATATCATGGAAATTCAGATATGTTTTGCCAGCTTTTGGATGTATATGACTGGGATTTTTGCCAAATTCAGTACAATTATATGGATGAGAACTCTCAGGCAGGAAGAACCGGTCTGATGCATGCGGCTGAAAAGGGTATTCCTGTAGTAATTATGGAGCCTCTTCGCGGCGGAAGACTCGTAAATAATCTTCCTGCGGAAGCTGTAAAAGCCTTTGAGAAATATCCTATCAAGAGAAGCCCTGCAGAGTGGGCCTTCCGATGGTTGTGGGAGCAGCCCGAGGTTACCTGCGTATTGTCAGGTATGAATTCTACTGAAATGGTAGACGAAAACTGCAGAATTGCTTCTGAGGTTCAGGTTGGTGAGCTTACTGATGAGGACAGAGCTCTTTATGACAAGGTGCTTGCAGCTATTAATTCCAAGATGAAGGTTGGCTGTACAGGCTGCAGATATTGTATGCCCTGCCCTAAAAATGTAGATATTCCCGGTACCTTCTCGGCATACAACAAGAGATACTCTGATGGTTGGTTCGTCTCAATGAAGGAGTATTATATGTGTACTGCATTGCGTAAGGATTACACCGGCGCGGCTAACTGTATTGAATGCGGAAAATGCGAGCAGCATTGCCCTCAGGGAATAGAAATCAGAAAGGAACTCAAAAACGCTAAAAAGACGCTGGAGGATCCTATCTATCTTATTGCCAAGAAATTTGCGCCGATAATAATGAAATACTAATAAACTGTGGTATACTTATACTAATAAAGCGGTATTATCCGTATATTTTGGTGGGGTTAAATGAACAAGGGAGTAATCGCAGTTTGTATTGTCAGAATGGACGAGAATGTTCAGACTGATTCGATAAAGGCAATCACGCAGCGTGCAGAGGAGCAGGGGCTCTATGTAGAAATTTACAATTCTTTTGTGGAGCTCCAAAAGCACGACCTTCACGACAAAGGTGAAGAGAGTGTATACGATATCATTGATTACAAGCATTTAAGCGGAATCATTCTGTTCTCTGAGAAAATCAAGAATGAGGCCATCAATGAAAAGATACTGCGTAATGCCAAGGCATATAATATCCCGGTGGTTTCAATAGACAGAACCATTGATGATGTTATCAGCATTAATTATGATTATATGGGTGCTATGCAGGAGATTACAGAGCACCTGATTACCGAGCATAATTGCAGAGATTTTGTGGTTATGGCCGGCACTAAAGATAATTTGTTTTCAGAAGAACGTGTAAATGCTATACGTTCGGTTTTTGTGCGCCATGGAATTGATTTTTCGGATGATAATATCTACTATGGCGATTTCTGGGAGGTTCCCTGCCGAAAGGCTATGAGCAAGTTTTTTGAGAGCGGAAAGAAGCTTCCCGATGCATTTATTGCAGCAAATGATACTATGGCTATCACAATCTGTGATGAGCTTTCAAAAAGAAACATCTCGGTTCCTGATGATGTAATTGTCACCGGTTTCGACGGAATTGCGCTTGAAAAGTATGCAATTCCCCGTTTGACTACGGCTGAAACCGATCTTAAGAGAAGCGGCTGCCTGGCGGTGGACGCTATTGTCTCATGTAATCGTGGAGCAAAAAATGTAATGAGCAAGTATCTGGTTCCATTTCATACCAGATATTCTCAGTCTTGCGGATGTGAAAAGATTACAGCAACCTTCAATTCTCAATTACAGGAATTATATAATAAAAATGTTGTGCTCAGAAGCTATTATGATCTGATGCAGGATATGGTAGTCAGTATGACCAGCTGTATCTCTTTGATTCAATTAATCAAGGAGATGAACAAGTTCATCGGCTATTTAGAGAATTATAGTGAGATGTATGTATGTCTCAGAAGAGACGAGATAGATATTGATACTGAAATGATGAAGAAGGTTGAATGGCTTGAGGGCGTCAGAGAAAACGATGAGGCCAGAAATGCTATCGACCGACAGATGGTATTGCTTTGGGAGTATCATAAGGGCGAGGAGCCTACAATGCCTCTTAAGGCATTTCGTATGCGTGAGCAGATTCCCTATAGGGATTCGGTGCTGGATGAGGTTAAAAACCTTGTATATCTTCCCTTGCATGTTCAGGACAAGGTGTTCGGATATCTGGCTGTAGGTGTGATGCCGCACAGAATAGAGTATGATTATTATGAGCTTTATTATCTGATTCGAAGTCTTTCACAGAGTATTGCCAGTGTGCTTCAGACTCAGAAGATATCAAGTGTCAACGACAAGCTCAGCAGGGCTAATGAAAAGCTGGAGAAGCTCTATATTACTGATCCTCTTACCGAGGTTAACAACCGCAGAGGCTTCTACAGAGAGCTTGATAAGAAGAGGAATATCGATAAGTACAATTACGTTATGATTGTTTCGGTTGACCTTGACGGATTGAAGCGCATAAATGATAATTATGGACATATTGAGGGTGATAAGGCGATTATTGCAATGGCCGGAATCCTCAAGGATATGACTGACAGTGACAGTGTATGTGCGCGCTTCGGTGGAGACGAGTACGCATATTGTAAGCTGTTTAGAGAGGAACCTGTTGGAGAAGATGTCAATTTCAAGACAGAACTCAACAAGCGAATCGATTATTATAATGAAACACGTGACGACATATACAGCGTAGGCGCCAGCACCGGTGTAGAGATTTCAAAGCTTACCAGTGTTACCAAGCTTGATGAACTCTTAAAGAAGGCTGATGCCAAGATGTACGCTGAAAAGGAAAGACATCACAAGGGAAGACGATGAGCAATTTATTTGAGAATTTGGGATTTTATCCCGCAGATATTTTATTACCGGCTGAGGCTGAAATGGAGAAATGGTCAGTGGTTGCATGTGACCAGTTTACTTCGCAGCCTGAATATTGGGCAGAGGCTGAGGAAATCGTTGGTGACAAGCCTTCGACTCTCAGACTTATTCTTCCTGAGGTTAAGCTGGGAAATGACGGTGTTGATGCCGAGATAAAGACTATCAATGAGAATATGAGTAAGTATCTTGAAGCGGATGTTTTCAAGACTCTTGAGAGTTCTTTGATTTATGTCGAAAGAACCCAGTCCGACGGAAAAATCAGACACGGACTGGTTGGAATGGTAGATTTGGAGCAGTATGATTTTACACCCGGAAGCGGTGCACTTATTCGTGCTACCGAGGGTACTGTGTTATCGCGCATCCCTCCTCGTGTGAAGGTCAGAGAGAATGCACCCATCGAACTTCCTCATGTAATGCTGTTAATCGATGATCCGGACAAGACTGTTATAGAACCTCTGACTGAAGCTGCAGGTAAGGGCTGCGGATGTATGGAGAAAATATATGACTATGACCTGATGCTTGGTGGCGGACATATTCGCGGCTATAGAGTCGGTTCTGATATGTGCGAGGGTATTGCCAAGGCGCTTAATGCACTTAAGAGTGCGGAAGCAATGGAGAAAAAGTACGGTATGGGCGAAAGTGCTCCTTTGCTTTTTGCAGTGGGAGACGGTAATCATTCATTAGCAACTGCTAAGCAGTGTTATGAGAACTTAAAGAAGGTTACTCCCGAGGCAGAGTGGGCTACTCTCCCGGCAAGATATGCGCTTGTTGAGGTTGTAAATAATCATGATGATGCTCTTAAGTTTGAGCCTATTCACAGAACACTGTTTGGTGTAGATGCAGAGGATGTGATTGAAGCCTTCATGAAGGCTTATCCCGGATGTGTAAGAATTGCTCAGCTTTCTGCACTCAAGGCTTCAGAGAAGGAGATTCTTGAGAAAGCAGGCTTAGCTTGTGATGTTAACAATGCACAGATTATCACCTATCATTTTGCAGGTGAAACCGGTGTGTTGGTAGTACCTAATCCTTCAAAGCAGTTGGCTGTAGGCACTCTTCAGGCTTTCCTCGATGAGTATATGAAGGATAAAAATGCCGAGATAGATTATGTTCACGGTGATGAGGTTGTAATCGAGCTCGGAAGTCGCGAGGGAAATCTTTCCTTCCTGCTTCCCGCTATGGGCAAGGAGCAGTTATTTAAGACTGTAATGGCAGACGGTGTGCTCCCACGCAAGACCTTTTCTATGGGACATGCGCAGGATAAGAGATATTATACAGAGGCGAGAAGAATTCGCAGATAAAGGAGAATAATATGTCGGTTGTAGATATTTTGAGCAGTGTTATTAATACTGAACTTGGTCTTGAGTATTGCGGAGAGGATGAGGATTTCTACGCTGAAATGCTTCAGGATTATGTTGATGGAGACAAGACTGACGAACTGAATAAGTTCAAGAGCGAAGAGAACTGGACTGAGTACAGGGTTCAGATTCACGCAGTAAAGAGCACCTCGCTTATGATTGGAGCTGAAGCTCTTTCTGCAAAGGCTAAGGAACTTGAAATTGCCGCAGCGCAGTCTGATGTAGCTGCTATTAATGCAATGCATGCTCCGGTACTTGAAGAATACAAGAAACTCATGGATGTGATTAAGAATGCTCTTGAGGCATAGTTTATGGAATTAAGCAATTTATTTAATGTAGGATTAATGATAATCGGAGTACTGGGGCTTGCTATGGGCCTCAGTTATTTCGTTAGAGAGAAAGTATCCGGATTCATCAAGTGGTATATTATGCTGCTTGGAATATCGGTTGCTATATGGTGTAGCGGTTACGGATTGATGGGCATGACCGAAAATCTGCAACTCGCTTTTTTGATGCGTGATATCGGACTATATGGCTTGCTGGTTTTCCTGGTAACAGAGAATTTACTTGTGACGTATATGAGCGGCTTGCGTGGCTACAAGGCTGTATTTATTGAAGCGGTTATTGCATTACTTGCAGTGATTGATGCAATCATTTTCGGAATGCCTGATACAAATACCTTTGTGCGAGAAGGCGGACGTACCGTATTCTATGGTAATGACTGCTTTGGAAAATATTTCCACGCAGGCTTCCTTGGATTGTATATCATTACAATGGCGGTTTTGGATATTATATGGTTTACAAGGAAAAAGCCCAAGAGAGAAACGAATTTCCAAATTTATGCGACTATCGCCAATGTACTTTTAGTTGTTTCGGCAATACCGGATACACTGCTTCCTACATTAGGCAGGGCATCAATTTCCAGCTCGGGTATCGGAGGCTTTTTATGTCTTCTGGTTATTTGGTTTTCGGCCATCAGAAGTAATGCCTTTAACATTACGGTACAGAATCTGGGAAGCTATATATATGAGTATGTAAATACTGCGGTTTTGCTGTTTGATATAGAAGGTAAGATTCAGCTGGCCAATCATTATGCCGGCGAACTGTTAGGTGAGATAAGAAAGGGCGATACCCTGCGCGATATTTTTGATTTCGAATATTCTGAGTCTGAAAAAGCCGATAGAATATTAAGTGAATTAAAGTTTCAGACTATTCGCGGCTCGGCGCGCAAGACCTTTTGGACCTGTGAAATAATACCTTCGCCGATATATGACAGATTTGGAGATCCCTATTGTATTATCTGCATGGTACATGATATTACTCTGCAGGAGAAATTAATCGCGGACGCACAGAAGGCTAATATTGCTAAATCACAGTTCCTTGCCAATATGTCGCATGAAATTCGTACTCCTATTAATGCGATATTGGGTATGGATGAGCTTATACTCCGTGAAGCGGGCGAACAGAATATTCTTTCATATGCGGAGGATATTGAGAACGCCAGCACCTCACTGCTCAGCCTTGTAAATGATATTTTGGACTTCTCGAGAATCGAATCCGGCAAAATGGATATTAAGCCGGTTTCCTACAGGCTTGAGGATATGCTTCGTGACTGCTACAACATGGTGAGCATGAGGCTTTTTGATAAAAATATAAAGCTTGAATTTGATGTGGACGGAGATATACCCGGCGGTATTGTGGGTGATGAGGTGCGTGTCAGACAGTGTATCCTGAATCTGCTTACCAATGCAATCAAATATACTCCGGCAGGCTCTGTGCGCGTTCGTGTGAGGGGCCTGAACAGATACGGCTTTAAGCTTGAAATAGCTGTCAGTGATACCGGTATCGGAATCCGCAAGGATAAGCTTGAGAATCTGTTCGAGAATTTTATACGTATTGAGGAATCTCGTAATAGAAACATCGAGGGCGCAGGCTTGGGCTTGTCCATTACCAAGCGTCTTGTTGAAATGATGGACGGAGATATTGACGTCAGAAGTGTGTACGGAGAGGGCTCAACCTTCACACTTACAATTCCACAGCAGATTTATGACTTGACACCTGTGGGTAAGATTGATTTTGGTGCTGATACCAAGAAAAATATCAGAGGCTATAAAGTATCGTTTATGGCACCTGAAGCTGAGATTTTGGCTGTAGATGACGTGGAGACCAATTTGACGGTATTCTGCGGATTGCTTCGTAAGACAAAGGTCAAAATCGATACTGCATCAAGTGGTATGGAGGCGTTGTTCCTGGCGACACAGAAAAAGTATGACATCATCTTCATGGACCATATGATGCCGGAGATGGATGGAATAGAGACACTTCACAAGATGAAGGAAGACAGTGAAGGCCTAAACTTTGATACACCGGTTATCATGCTTACCGCCAATGCTATTTACGGTGTACGAGAGGAGTATTTAAGCGAAGGCTTTAACGACTACATCAGCAAGCCTCTGCGTGGTGAGGCTCTGGAAAAACTTATCATCAATTATCTGAAGGATACAGGCAAGATTGTTGAGGATGAGGAGGTCGAAGAGGAGAATTCCGGTGCCAAGAAGGAGCTTAAGGAATACTGCAGCTTCCTCGATATAGATACGGCGCTTTTATACTGTGGAGATGATGCTGATTTGTTTAGAGAGGTTGCCAAGTCCTATATAAACAATAATCATACGCAGAAGCTTATTGAAACCTTTGAAAATGGTGATTACGAGAACTATCGTATAAAGGTCCATTCCTTAAAGAGTACTTCGTTGAGTATTGGTGCAGTGACGATGTCCGGTCTGGCTACGGATATGGATGCGGCACTTAAGGCCGGAAATATACAGTATGCGATCGAGCATCATAAAGAACTAATGGATCAATACAATATGATATTGGATGGACTTATCAGACTTGAGAAATCCTAAAATCAATTGATGGGTGAAAAGATGCAGATAGACATTATAGCGAGAATAAAAACTCCGTTTGATGATAAATTCGGTATTCCGAGACAGAGCGGCCTTGCATCAAACCTTCGCGGTGAGATTCATTTTGAGGATAAATACTCGGATATGAAGGCTGTTGAGGGCTTGGAGGGATTTGAGTATATATGGCTCATTTGGGAGTTTGAAGGAGTGTGGCAGGAGGAATTCAGACCTCGTATCCGTCCGCCAAGACTGGGTGGGAATGAATATATGGGTGTGTTTGCCACTCGTTCTCCGTTTCGCCCCAATCCGTTAGGGTTATCATGCGTAAGACTTGAAAGAATTGAAGAAACGCCGCGAGGACCGGTTTTGCATGTTAGTGGAGCAGATTTGCGCAACAATACTCCTATTTATGATATTAAGCCGTATGTACCGTATGCGGATGCGCATCCGGATGCGAAAGAAGGCTTTACCGCAGTGACCAAGGAGTATTGCTTGAAGGTAAGTGAAGATTCTCAAACTGAGGAATTGCTTCAAGTGGTATCCGGGGATTTACGCGAGGGACTAAAGCAGGTTTTGGCGCAAGACCCCAGACCGGCATATCATGATGACCCGAAGAGAGTATACGGAATGCGTTTTGCAGGCTATGAGATTAAATTCAGAGTTGAAGCTGACACCGTATACGTTACCGGCGTTGAAAATGATAAATGAGAAATATTTTACTATTATTTGGCAGGTTTTCGGTTGACATTAGTAGAATATTAATTGTGCAATGCAGTTGCGCAATTATATAATTCTAACGTTAGCGGAAAATTTTCTTGTGTATTAAATGTATGTGTTTAATGCAAAGAGTACAAATAGTATGGGGATATATTGTGTAATTATTACGGTTGAAACAAAATAATCAGCTGTGATAAACTGATTTCAGGCAATCGATTGCGCAAATAAGAGCAATCGATTGCATTACACAAGAATTGAGAGAAACGATGGATAGTATAAACAAAGAGCAATCAAAAGAAGTACTTACAATTCATGACGTTGCAAGAGAACTCGGGGTGTCTGCCAGCACAGTTTCCAGAGCTATTTCCGGAAAGGGCCGCATTGGAGAGGAAACAAGACAGAGAGTACTTCAATACATAAATGAGAAGTCTTTTTATCCGAATGCTACTGCCAGAAGTCTTGCACAGTCACGAACCTACAATATTGCGATAATCATGCCGGAAGTAAAGGACCTGGTGGATATGCCGTTTTTCCATACCTGTATGCATGGAGCGGAAGAGGTTGCGCAGGCAAATGATTATGATTTACTCGTGGTTACTACTGATGGAATCAATCTTAAACCACTTGAGAGAATGGTTAATAACCGTAAGGTTGACGGAATGATTCTGACCAGAACGTATGAAAATGATCTATTCCAGGCATATCTGAAGAAGTCCGGAATTCCTTTTGTATCTGTAGGAAGAAGTAAGGATGATTCGGTTGTTCAGATCGATCATGACAATTCCGGAGCTTGTAAAGAATTGGTTTCTCTACTTTTTTCTAAGGGAATTAAGCGTGTGGCGTATTTGGGCGGCGGAATGGAGCAGATGGTTAACATCAGCAGATTCGAAGGATACTCAGCTGCATACAAGGAAGCCGGACGAAAGGTTGAGAGCGGAATGGTTTATACAGGCTTGAGTACCAAGTTCCAGGTGAGTAAAGCAGTAGACGAGCTTTTGAAAAGCAAGGTTGACTGTATGCTGTGTCAGGATGATTACATTTGCGATGAGGTTGTTCATCATCTTGCGGATAAGGGTATTGCAATACCTGCAGACATGAAGGTTGCTTCTTGTCATCATAGCAGATTGCTTGATAATTACCCGGTCACTATTACATCGCTTAAGTTTGATACCATGGAAATAGGCCGAAAGGCTTGCGAGGTATTGCTCGCCCAGATAAACGGTGAAGAGGTTGAGAAGCTGACACTTCTTGATTATGAGATAAATCTAAAGGAGAGCACAAAGTAGGAATGCTTTGTGCTCATGATGCGCAGTTGATTATTATGCACAAAAAAGCATTATAATTATCTGTTTGCAGAAAAGCAAAAAACGGTTTCCTATAGCATAAATCAGTGCAATTTTCACAAAACAAAGGAAATATTCTTATATAATTTATTTATTTACATCCTAATCTTCAATCGTTATACTAACATCATAGACAATCGGTTGCGCAAAATGAACAATCGTTGCGCATTCTAATTTGAACTAAAAGAAGGATGTATATAGAGCAAATCACTCAGTATATTTCTTTTGGTTGATAAGGATGCACATCCGGATTCAAGGTGCATACCATTGGATAACAACTGCACGAATGTGCGCAATTTACAAGATACACGAAAGTGTAAGGAGGAAAAGAAATGAAAAAGAAGTTAGTAGCAGTTCTTATGACTGCAGCTATGGCAGCAACTCTTGCTGCATGCGGAACAGAGCCGGAGACAGAGAATACACCTGCTGATACTAATGTGACCGTAGCACCCGATGGAGAGACTACTGATGTAGTTGTAGGACAGGGATCAGAAGATGCAATTGCAAACCTTATTGCAGCTACTGAGGGTACTGTTGATCTTACTCTTTGGTGCTCAGAGACTGAGGCATATCAGAATGTAATGGCTCAGCTCGTAGATGAGTTCAAGGCAGCATATTCAGATGTTGATTTCAACATCACCATCGGTTCACAGTCAGAGTCAACCTGTAAGGATGAAGTTCTTAAGGACGTTGAAGCTGCAGCAGATGTATATGTATTTGCAGATGACCAGCTCAATGGTCTTGTTGAGGCAGGTGCTCTTCAGGCAGTTACCACAACTTATACCTACAATCCTATTGAGGCAGACGGTGCAGGAGCTGTAAATGCAGCATCTAAGGATGGTATCCTTTATGCATATCCTCTTACCGCTACCAACGGATATTTCCTTTACTATGATTCAAACCTTCTTTCTGATGAAGATGTTTCTTCATGGGAAAATCTCGTAGCAGCATGCGAGAGAGAAGGCAAGAAAGTGGCAATGGAGTTCAGCGGCGGCTGGTATCTCTTCAGCTTCTTCTATGGAGCAGGTCTTGAGTGCAATAACCTTGCTAATGACGCTGTAAACGTATGTAACTGGAATAACGAGACCGGACTTGCAGTAGCAAAGTCAGTTCAGGATATCTGCTCTTCAGATGCAGTTATCAACCTTGGCGATGCAGATACCTGCACACAGGTTACTGATGGCAACGTAATCGCTGCTGTAAACGGAACCTGGAATACCGGTGTATTTGAGGCAGCTTACGGTGATGGTTTCGCAGCTACCAAGCTTCCTACCTTCAATGTAAACGGTCAGGCAGTTCAGCAGGGTTCATTCGCAGGCTACAAGCTTGTAGGTGTTAACTCATACTCTGATAATCTTGGTTGGGCAATGATCTTTGCAGAGTTTATCACCAACGAAGCTTCACAGCTTAAGATTGGTAATGCAACTCAGGAAGGTCCTGCTAACCTTGTAGCAGCTCCTCAGATTGCAACTCCCGCTATTGCAGCACTTGGTGCTCAGTCAAACTTTGCAACTCTTCAGAGAGTAGCAGGTAACTACTGGACTCCCGCAGGTACTCTTGGTCAGGCTCTCTATGAGGGTGGTCTTGATGATGCCGGTCTCCAGAAGGCTCTTGATGATGCTGTAGACGGAATTTGCGCAGAGTAATCAGTTTGCAATAATTCTTGCATAATATTTGATAATTAAATTTAAGTTTTACTATCAGTAGCCCACATGCCCTTGGGTATGTGGGCTATTATTCTAAAAAAATCCAAGGGTTTGGAGCATTAGCTCACAGTTGTATTGGCGTTTTTATTTATGACTTTTTGAGGAGTCTAACCTATGAAGAATTTTTTACAGGCCATAAAAAAATATTTTGTTGATTTAGGCACTGCAATTGTAAAGGGAGATATATGGACTAAACTCAGTCTGGTTATCTTCGGTGCAGGCTATATCGGTCATGGTCAGGTGATTAAAGGATTATTGGTTACAGCTCTTGAAGCAGGGATAATTCTTTTTACAGGCAAGATTTCATGGCCCTATATTGCAAAGCTTGATTCGCTGGGTACCGTTCAGAGAGAGATGGTACTCGATCCGGTCACCTTCCAGAAGGTGGAGAATGATTATGACAATTCGCTACTCATTCTTTTGATGGGTGTGCTTGGTATAATAATAATTGCAGCTTTTGTCTTCTTCCTTATTAGTAATGTTAAGTCAAATTATCGTATCCAAAAGCTTAAGGAAGAGGGAAAGCATGTAAATTCATTTTTAGAAGACCTCAAGTCTTTGGTAAATGAGAAGTTCCACATTACACTACTTACACTGCCGTCAATCGGTGTAATATTTATGTGTATTCTTCCTATAGTATTTATGATATGTATCGCGTTCACTAACTATGATGCGGCACATCAGCCTCCCTCTAACCTGTTTACCTGGGTAGGTATGAAGAATTTCATAAATATGTTCTCAAGCAAGGGTGGTGGTTCTTACGGATATACATTTGCCAGATTGCTCACTTGGACACTGATTTGGGCAGCACTTGCGACATTTACCACCTATATCGGAGGAATCCTCCTGGCACTTCTTATTAACCATGAGAATACAAAACTCAAGAAGCTTTGGAGATCACTTTTTGTAATCACAATTTCTATTCCTCAGTTCGTTACCTTGCTTCTTATCAGCAAGATGTTTAGTAATTTTGGTATTATAAACGGTATCCTCAGCAATATTGGTGTTACCGGTGCATTACAGAAAATGGGATGGATTACCACTGACTATATTCCTTTTATGACACAAAAGGGATGGACGCATGTGATGATTGTTCTCATCAATATTTGGATTGGTGTACCTTACCAGATGCTTAGCGCTACCGGTATTCTTCTCAATATTCCTTCAGAGCAGTTGGAGAGTGCAAGAATTGACGGAGCAAATAAGTGGCAGATTTTCTGGAAGATTACAATGCCGTATGTATTGTTTATTACCGGACCTTCTCTTGTAACCAGCTTTATCGGTAACATTAATAATTTCAACGTAATTTACCTTTTGACAGGCGATTATGTTACTGCAGATGCATCACTTGCAGCTTCGAATGCCAAGGATGTCGACCTGCTTATCACCTGGTTGTTTAGAATTACGGCGGATTCACCGAAAATGGAATACTATATGGCCTCAGTAATCGGCATTTTCGTATTTGTAGTATGTGCAGTTCTTTCACTTATTACATTCTCTAATATGATAAAGGGCGACAGAGAGGAGGTATTCAGATAATGAAGACTAAAAAAGCAGTTGATATGGTCGTAAGACATGTATTTTTGGCACTGATGGCATTATTCTGGCTGATTCCTATCATATGGTTGGTGGTTACCTCGTTCTCTGCATATCCCGGAATCAGAACCTCGCACTTCTTTCCTGAGCAGTGGTCATTTGTAAATTATCAGAAGCTTCTGTTCCAGCCTGATACTGTATGTAATTTCCCTGCATGGTTTAGAAATTCAATGATTATCGGCTTCGCATGCTGTATCATTTCTACCTTGTTTGTACTTATGGTTTCTTATGCATTTTCTTGTATGAGATTTCCATCAAGAAAGAAGCTGATGAGTTTTTCAATCATCCTTGGTATGTTCCCCGGCGTTCTTTCAATGATTGCCATTTATTTCATACTTAAGATGTTTGGTATTTCAGATAGTCTGGTAGGACTTATCGTTGTTTACTCGGCAGGCTCCGGACTTGGCTTCCTGATTTGTAAGGGATTTTTCGATACCATTCCCACTTCGCTCAGAGAGTCAGCTAAGCTTGAAGGTGCGAATGAATTTACAATTTTTACTCAGATTGTTATTCCGCTTTCGAGACCTATGATTGTTTATACCGTTATCAATTCTTTCCTTACTCCTTGGATGGATTTCGTAATGGCAAAGCTGATGATCAGATCAAAGGATCCTGCAGATTGGACAGTAGCAGTTGGTCTTTACAATATTTTGCAGAAGACACTCCTTAATAATTACTTCTCTGTATTCTGTGCAGGTGGTGTGGTTGTAGCAATTCCTATTTCAGTTCTGTTTGTAATCATGCAGAAATTCTATGTTGAAGGAATTACAGGCGGTGCTGTAAAGGGTTAATGCTTTTATTCATATAATTATGTCTTGATTTTTATGAATATAATATGTATTTATTTTAATAAATAAAGTTTGTATGGCGGCGGTTAATCCGTCGCCATATTTGCAGTTGAGGAATAATCTGATGAGTATTGAAAAAAAGAAGCTGATTGAAGCATTGGCGGTAGGAATGGCTGCAGTTATGACATCAACAATGGTGTGCGGCTGCGGTCAGGCTGTAGAGAATTTGCCAAATTCGGAGAATAATGCTGAAACAAATATTTTGACTGACGGCAATATTTCAAAGGATGATTCATTGGCGTCACTTACAGGAAAAAAGAAGAGTGAAGATGAAAAGGTTACAGTTATACCTGAGGATTATGAATACACTCTCGATGAAGACGGCTTTTTCTATATAGGAGATATGCCGGAAGGGGCGGAGGATAATTATCGCAATTATTATGAGATATTTGTACTTTCCTTCTACGATTCAGACGGTGACGGAGTGGGAGATATAAACGGTGTGACGCAGAAGCTTGATTATATTCAAAAGCTTGGCTTCAATGGAATTTGGCTGATGCCGATAATGTCCTCACCTTCTTATCATAAATATGATACGGATGATTATTATCTTGTTGATCCTTCATATGGCACCAATGAGGATTTCCAAAATCTGTTGGAGGCTGCGCATGACAGGGGCATAAATGTAGTGATTGACTTTGTGGTAAATCATTCTTCATCGGAGCATCCCTGGTTTATTCAGGCATGTGATTACCTTAGGAGCTTATCAACGGATGAGGAACCTGATGTAAGCGAGTGCCCATATATTGATTATTATCACTTTAGCAGAGAATGGAGTTCCGGATACTGTAAGGTGGAAGGAACTGATTGGTATTATGAAGGCGTATTCAACTATACACAGCCGGATTTAAATTTTGATTGTGAAGCACTTCGAAGTGAGATTGCGGATATAGCATGCTTCTGGACAAATATGGGCGTGGATGGCTTCAGGGTTGATGCGGCGGCTCATTTTGAGGAAGGTAAAACAGAGTATAACAAGCAGGTTCTTGCGGAGATTTATGAGACATGTGTTGCGATAAAGCCTGATTTCTACATGGTTTCCGAGGTATGGCTTGATGAGGTGACTATAGCCAATTATTATGCGAGCGGAACTCCAAGCTTTTTCAATTTTGACAGTGCTGATTCAAGTGGAAAAATAGTGACTACTGCTAAGGGCAATACAACAGCAGAAAAATTTGTAAACAGCATGCTAAAGTATCAGAATGATTATGCTGCGAGTAATCCTGACTATATTGATGCTGTATTCATTACAAATCACGATATGACCAGAGTGGCTAATCAGTTGACTAACGATGCTGATGCAATGAAGATGGCCTGCGGGTTGATGATGAGTATGCAGGGGTCAAGCTTTGTGTATTACGGTGAAGAAATCGGAATGAAGAGTTCCGGCGGTAGTGATGAAAATAAACGAATTGCCATGTACTGGTCTGAGGATGAGCGTGAGGGAATTACCAACGGACCGGAGAATGCTGATAAGAATATAAGGTCTGATTTTGCTGCAGCCGATGAACAGGCTTTGGATCCGGATTCGATTATGAATTACTACAGAAGGGCAATTCTTATGAGAAATGCTAACCCTGAAATAGCCAGAGGTACAATGTCGGTTGCGGATGAATTGACATGCGACAATATTGCGGTTATCATCAAGGAATATCAGGGCGAGAAAGTGGTTGTCATATATAATACGGGAGCAGAGAGTACTGCTGTTGATTTAGTCGGCACAGAGTACGCGGATATGGCTATAGCCGGAGAATTAACTATTCATCCCTGGGAGAGTGCGGAAATTAGCGGCGGAATTGTAAGCATGCCTGCAAGGAGTATTATTGTGCTGCGATAAAAGTCGTTTTCTGCTTTGTTTATCAAAAGGCCTGTCAGAAGTTAAAGAAAAATTAATTTGCCAAAATAAAAGGTCCGTACCACAATTGGTACGGACCTGATTTTTTATGTATTAGAAGAGATTGTCACCGGCTGTTGATTTTTTACTGAGGAATTTTACTTCATAACCGGTTTCTTCGCTAATCTGTGCAACGATATCCTCGGCATCGTAGATTACATTTTCGTTTACGCAGAATACACATACGAATTTTCTGCGAGAAAAAATAGAAATCTTAGGCCACTTGATAAAGTATGAAATACGATTCTGAAGGAAGGCTTTTTCAAGTATTGCCTTAAAATCAGGGTCGTAAACTTCACAGACCTCATACTCATTATTCACTTTTAAGGAAGTGTATAGTGTTTTCATAAAACAGATTATAGCACCCGCGTAAAACGCACGCAAGCATCGTTGAAATTATTTATTACTTTTCATATCTTGTGTTGTTTGGTATAATACATACTATCTATGGGTATGCATAGATATGGAGATTAGTGTGAAAAATATGATTTTTTCACACCGCACTATTTGTGTCATCCGCACGGGATGCACTGCATAGTGCGCTCACATTTCATAGAATGAAATGGAGATTATTATGAATTATAGTAAAAGAGGAATAAAAAGTAAGCAGAGAGAGCTCAATGCTTTCGACAGCAAGATAGGACGCAAGGTTGGAATACTCATCCTTAAGCTGGTCCTCGGTGCAGCTGTTTTGGTAGCTGTATGCGGAGTGGCAGGCGGTTTGGGATTGTTTAAGAGTATACTTGCCAACACTCCTACGATTTATATCAGTGATATTGTTGCAACCGGTCAGGCTACTATTGTTTATGATGCAGCAGGTAATGAAATCGACCAATATGTAAGTGCGGATTCCAACAGAATTGAAGTTGAGTTGGATGAGATTTCGCCTTATCTGCCGCTGGCATTCGTGGCAATCGAGGATGAGCGATTTTATGAGCATAACGGTATTGACTATAAGGGACTTATGCGTGCCGGTTATCAGTTCATCAAGACCAGAGGTGATGAGAAGCAGGGTGCTTCTACAATCACTCAGCAGCTTCTCAAGAATACTGTATTTACCTCATGGACGGATGAGGGTGATAATTTTGTCAGACAGGTAAAGCGTAAGATTCAGGAGCAGTATTTGGCAATTGAGGTTACCAAGAATACTGAGAAGGATGATATTCTTCTCAGATATATGAATGTTATTAACCTTGGTCAGAATACTTTAGGTGTAGAGTCTGCTTCACAGAGATATTTCGGAAAATCAGCAGTGGACCTTACACTTTCAGAGTCTGCAGTAATTGCATGTATTACTCAGAACCCTTCATATTACAATCCCATCAGATATCCTCAGTATAATGTCAAGAGACGCGAGACCTGTTTGGATAATATGCTCAGACTTGAGTATATTACTCAGGAAGAATACGATGAGGCTATGGCTGATACCGAGGATGTATATGAGCGTATCGGATATCACAATACTGAACTTTTGGAAACAAATATCGGTATTTCTTCATATTTCTCAGATGCTGTTTATGAGAAGGTGCTGGCTGATTTGATTGAGACAGGATACGACAAGAAGCAGGCAGAGCATATGCTTAATGCAGGCGGTCTTCGTATTTATACTACAATGGATCCCAAAATTCAGGCTATTATGGATGAGGAATTCCAAAAGCCCGAGAACTATTCTTCTGAGGTACATTGGTATCTCAATTATGCTCTTACTATTACTGATGATAATAATGAGCAGCATAATTACAGTAAGGAGAAGATGACCAAGTGGTTTAAGGATCAGGGTAAGACCGGCTTTAACCTTATTTTTGCTTCGCAGGAAGCTGCTTATGAAGCTATTGAAGTATATAAGGCTGCATGCTATGAGGAAATCGGAGTAGTTCCTAACGACAGCAATTTTGATGAGGCAGTAACTCTGACAGCACAGCCTCAGGTTGCAATGGTTATTGAGGATCAGGCGACCGGTCATGTTGTGGCTATGGTGGGCGGACGCGGAACCAAGGAAGGACGTCGTACACTTAACAGAGCAACCAATGCACTCAGATCACCCGGTTCTACCTTCAAGGTTGTTGCTTCCTTTGCACCTGCAGTAGATGCAGGTCTTGCAACACTTGCTACTACCTATAATGATGCGCCATTTAACTATGAAGGCGGTCGTGCCGTTAAGAACTGGTGGGGAAGCGGAAGCTACAGAGGTATTTGTTCAATTCGTGATGCAGTAAGAGATTCACTTAATATTATTGCCGTTAAGTGTCAGACTGTAATCGGTCCCAGACTCGGATATGATTACCTTACTCAAATGGGCTTCACAACACTTACAGACGGAGTTGTAATCGGTGGCGATGTTTATTCTGATGTCAATCAGACACTTGCGCTCGGAGGACTTACATACGGTGTATCTCCTTATGAATTGAATGCAGCGTATGCGGCACTCGCAAACGGCGGTGAATTTGCCGAGACAAAGTTATATACTTTGGTTACCGATGCAGACGGCAACATTATTATTGATAACAGAGAAGTTAAGTCACATAGAGTATTTAAAGAAACAACTGCTTGGCTTATGACCAATGCTATGAATGATGTAGTAACCAAGGGTACAGGTGGAGCAGCAGCATTCCCCGGAATGTATATAGCAGGTAAGACAGGTACGTCTTCTGATTATAAGGATGTATGGTTTGCAGGATATACCGCATATTATACTGCTACAGTTTGGACCGGTTATGATAACAATATAGGAATGAGCACCAGCTCGGCGAACAATGAATCCGCAATATCTAAAAAGATGTGGAAATCAGTTATGCAGCGTGTTCATGAGGGCCTGGAGTATAAAGGCTTTGAAATGCCTGAGGATATTGTTGTTGCGACAGTATGCAGAAAATCAGGAATGCTGGCTACCGAGCTTTGTAATCAGTACGGTTGCGCTTATAATGAGTATTTTGAAAAGGGTACTCAGCCCGGAGCAATAAGAACAGATGATAATTCTGCAAATACAAACACTGTAAATAATCCTGTGGCTGATGGTGAAGCGACTGAACAGGAGCAAGGCGCATTTGGCTATTGTCAGCTTCATTACAGCGGATGGGTATGCGGATATAGCGGACAGATAGCATGTGAGACTTGTCCTTTCTCAACATTGGCTACTGTAGAAATGCCTCTTCCCGAAGAACCGGCTTTGGTTTCAGGTTCAACGATTATTTCAAAGGATGAAAATGGTAATGATGTCTATACTGAACCGATAACATCATACTATTGTCCTCATAACTATCAGTTCTATGCAGATCCTAATTATGAGGCTATACTTGCACTGCAAAGACAGCAAATGGAAGCGGCAGCTGCCGCAGCCGCAGCCGCTGCTGCAGGAAATTAAGTTAGTAAATTAAGCTTAATATAATGAGTCGGATGACGCATAAACGGCATCCGACTTTTTTGTGAAGATGTTCTGTGGTATAAATCGGATGCATAAGTGTTTTGATGAGAAAAACAGATGTAAAAATAACGCGATGGTGATTTATGGATAACGGTAAGTCTAATGAGACTCTGGTGCTCCTTGAGGGAGGCGTTGGAGAGTACGAAGAAAAAAAATCAAGATTTATTGCTACCTTTAAGGCTGTTAACAGTGAGGAGGAAGCGCTTGCTTTTATTGCAGCTACCAAGAAGCAGTATTGGGATGCCAGGCATAATTGCAGTGCTTATGTAATCGGCAGGAATGCAGAACTCACCAGATGCTCCGATGATGGTGAACCTTCAGGTACAGCCGGCAGACCTATGCTCGAGGTGTTGCTCGGAAGTGGTGTCCGAAATGCAGCAGTGGTTGTCACCAGATATTTTGGCGGAGTGTTGTTGGGAACCGGCGGATTGGTTCGTGCATACACGCAGGCAGTAAAGTCAGGATTGGAGAACAGTACCATCGGTCGTACTTCACAGGGACAATGGTTGGAGATTATTGCTGATTACAATGATGTGGGAAAGATTCAGTACTGCTTAAGACAAAAAGGTCTGGAGGCTGAAAATACTGAATACACAGCAGATGTTACAATGAATCTCCGAGTTCGTGTCGATGAGATTGAATCGGTAGAAAAAGAATTGGTAGAAACAACTGCAGGCAGATGTCTTTTGACCCGCGGTGATTTGGCAGAGATTGTGATTATTTGACAAAAAAATAACAAAGTTTGCAACGAAATATGTACGAAAATCATAATAAAATGCATCTGTTTTGTTGACATAGACTTAATGCGTTTTATATAATTAAATGTCGGCATTTATGTCGAGAGCATTTCTAAGAAAGGTGGTGGTTTACATGAAACGTACTAAACAAAATAACGATTCATCAGTACCCGGGCGAAGTACCGAACCTCGATTATGTAAAAACCACATAGGAGAAATGCAATGGAAGATAAGAATAGCTTAGAGATTATCCGCGAATTTCTCGAGACCAAGCAGTATACCAAGCTTCGCCAGCACTTAAGTGAGATGAACGAGGCTGATATCGCATCACAGATGGAAGAACTCGAAGAAGAGGATATCTTAAAATGTTTTAGAATTCTGCCCAAGGATCTGGCGGCAGATGTATTTTCATATTTAGATTTGGATACACAGCAGAATATCATTACTTCAATGTCTGAACGAGACGCAGCAAGTATTATTGATAATCTGATGGCCGATGATGCGGCGGATCTTCTTGAAGAAATGCCGGCCAATATGGTAACAAGACTTCTGGCGAAGGCAAGTCCCGAGACGAGAAGAGATATAAATCATCTGTTGAGATATCCTGAGGATTCTGCCGGTAGTATTATGACTGTCGAGTATGTGGACCTCAAGGAAAATCTGACAGTCAATCAGGCAATAGAGCGTATCAGAAGTGTCGGTATTGATTCTGAAACCATAAATATTTGTTATGTCTTGGACATGCAGAGACATCTGCTTGGAACGGTTGCCCTCAGATATCTGCTCCTCAGTGACGGGGAAGAGGTTATCGGAGACATCATGCATGAGAATGTCATTGCTTTGACAACCATGATGGACCAGGAGGAGGTTGCAAAACAGTTCCAGAAATATGACTTTATCGCCATGCCTGTAGTTGATAATGAGAATCGTCTTGTAGGTATTATTACAGTCGATGACGTTGTGGATATTCTCCAGGAAGAGACCACAGAGGATATGGAAAAGATGGCAGCTATTTTGCCTACCGATAAGCCATATATGAAAACCTCAACCTTCGACACCTACCGAAAGAGAATTCCCTGGCTTCTGTTATTGATGGTATCGGCTACATTTACCGGTGCTATTATCAGTTCCTTTGAGGAAGCCCTGAGTGTATATGCGGCACTTATCGCATATATCCCAATGCTGATGGATACCGGTGGAAATGCCGGTGGACAGGCAAGTGTTACGATTATTCGTGGATTGTCTTTAGGAGAGATAACCTACAAGGATATATTTAAGGTAATATGGAAGGAAGTCCGAGTGGCATTTTTCTGCGGATTGTCTTTGGCGGCTGCAAATTTTGCAAAGCTGATGATTTTTGACAGAGTTGGCGTGGCGGTTGCATTAACCGTGTGCCTGACACTTGTTTTTGCGGTACTTGTGGCAATGCTTGTAGGATGCTTACTTCCTATAGGTGCCAAGAGACTCGGTTTTGACCCTGCGGTTATGGCGAGTCCGTTTATTACAACAATAGTTGACGCTTTGTCATTGTTGCTCTATTTCAGAATAGCTACACTTATTCTGGGAATAGGATCTTGATTATTTTGGGGCAAATGTAAGGATAACGCATTTTGCTGAGGAGGTATTTGGAATGAAATATTCGTTTAGCGCAGAGGTAACAAAAAAGGATACAGGATATGCTATTAATGTACCATTTAACGTATGGGAGGTAGCACAGCAGAGAGATGAGATGACAGCCGAATTGATTATCGAAGGCTCAACTGTTGACTGCACACTTATTCCTATCGAAAAGGGAAAATATGAGATAGACATTCAGGATGCTGAGGATCTCGAACTTCAAGAAAATATAAGATACGGAATGATTCTTCGTGTGCCCAGTACATTGGAATTTTTAGAGAATAGTCCATACAGTTATGCTAATCCTGTGAGAAAGATAGACGAAATTGAATTAAGACTTCAGTCAGGAGACGGACTATGCGGTCAGGCCTGTGTGGCAATGATTACCGGACTTAGCATTGAGGAAGTTGTAAATGCAATGAACTGTCGTGAGTGGCAGGGAACAATGGGTAAGATTATATCAGCATTAAGATACTATGGAATTACTCATTCCGGTGTAATCGTATATACCAACTGTTCAGGTAAGGTAAGACTTCCTAAGTGTTGCGTAATGATTGAAAAGCTCGGAAGATTTGGCCATTATTTGGTTCAGTATGATGGAAAGTTCTATGATCCTAATGTCGGTATTATGGAAGAGTATGATTATTCAAAGCTTGTAGGATATCTTGAGATTTACGTATAGTAAAATTGAATATATGTTATTAATAAAAAATGTATAAAATCTTTTTTATTAATGAATAAATAATGTTAAACCACTTTACAAAAAATGTAGGGTGGTTTATATTATGTTCTAGTGATTAGCACTCAATCACACAGAGTGCTAATAATACAAAATAATAAACCTATCAAGGAGGCATAAATTATGATTAGACCTTTGGGAGACAGAGTTGTTCTTAAGCAGCTTGTTGCAGAAGAGACTACCAAGTCAGGAATCGTCCTTCCCGGACAGAATAAGGAGAAGCCCCAGCAGGCTGAAGTTATCGCTGTAGGTCCCGGCGGAATTGTAGATGGTAAGGAAGTAAAGATGGAAGTCAAGGTTGGCGACCAGGTTATCTATTCTAAATATTCCGGAACTGAAGTTAAGCTCGATAACGAAGAGTACATTATTGTAAAGCAGAGCGATATCGTAGCTGTTGTTGAGTAGTAATTACTTGAAAGATCAGTGTTTACTCAGAAGAATAATGTTTACTTATTGTTTTAGTTTTTTAAATTGTTCTATGTATGCGGACAATCAGCCTGCATAACAGAAATTCAAAGGAGATGTTTTATCATGGCAAAGGAAATTAAGTACGGTGCAGAAGCACGTGCAGCATTAGAGGCTGGTGTAAATCAGCTCGCAGATACAGTTAGCGTAACACTTGGACCTAAAGGAAGAAATGTAGTTCTTGATAAGAGCTACGGAGCACCTCTTATTACTAACGATGGTGTTACCATTGCAAAGGAAATCGAGCTTGCTGATGCATTCGAGAATATGGGTGCACAGCTTGTTAAGGAAGTTGCTACCAAGACTAATGATGTAGCAGGTGATGGTACCACTACAGCAACTGTTCTTGCACAGGCAATGATCAATGCTGGTATGAAGAACCTTGCAGCAGGTGCAAATCCTATTATCCTCAGAAAGGGTATGAAGAAGGCTACAGATGAAGCTGTTGCAGCTATTAAGGAAATGAGCCAGCCTGTAAACGGCAAGAATCATATTGCAAGAGTAGCAGCTATTTCAGCAGGTGATGAGTCAGTAGGACAGCTTGTTGCAGATGCTATGGAGAAGGTATCAGGTGATGGAGTTATCACCATTGAAGAGTCAAAGACTATGCAGACCGAGCTTGACCTTGTAGAAGGTATGCAGTTTGACCGTGGATACATTTCAGCATATATGGCAACTGATATGGACAAGATGGAGGCAAATCTTGATAATCCTCTTATCCTTATCACTGACAAGAAGATTTCAAATATTCAGGAAATCCTTCCTCTCCTTGAGCAGATTGTTCAGTCAGGAAGCAAGCTCCTTATCATTGCAGAGGATGTAGAAGGTGAAGCGCTTACCACACTTATCGTTAACAAGCTTCGCGGAACCTTCAATGTAGTTGCTGTTAAGGCACCCGGCTATGGTGACAGAAGAAAGGCTATGCTCCAGGATATCGCTATTCTTACCGGCGGTACTGTAATCAGTTCTGAGCTCGGACTTGAGCTTAAGGATGCTACTGTAGATCAGCTCGGTCGTGCTAAGTCAGTAAAGATTCAGAAGGAGAACACTGTAATCGTTGATGGCGAAGGCGATAAGGATGAAATCGCAGCTCGTATTGCTCAGATTAAGAAGCAGATTGAAGAAACTACTTCTGATTTCGATAGAGAGAAGCTTCAGGAGCGTCTTGCTAAGCTTGCAGGCGGTGTAGCAGTTATCCGTGTTGGTGCAGCTACCGAGACTGAGATGAAGGAGGCTAAGCTTCGTCTTGAGGATGCTCTCGCAGCTACTCGTGCAGCTGTTGAAGAAGGTATTATCAGTGGTGGTGGATCAGCTTATATCCACGCATCAAAGAAGGTTGCAGCTCTTGCTGACACTCTTGAAGGCGACGAGAAGACCGGTGCAAGAATCGTTCTTAAGGCTCTTGAGGCACCTCTTAATAAGATTGCTACCAATGCAGGTCTTGAGGGATCTGTTATTATCAACAAGGTTCGTGAGTCACAGCCCGGCGTAGGCTTTGATGCACTTAAGGAAGAGTATGTTAACATGGTAGAGGCAGGTATCCTCGATCCTGCCAAGGTTACCAGAAGTGCTCTTCAGAACGCTACCTCAGTAGCAAGCACACTTCTTACCACCGAGAGCGTTGTTGCTACCATTAAGGAGCCCGAACCTGCTATGCCCGCCGGCGCAGGCGCAGGCATGGGTGGGATGTACTAAAC
>JAKSRU010000090.1 GCA_024403475.1 Lachnospiraceae bacterium
TCTGTAACCGCATAGAGTCTCATATTCTTTTCGCTAAAATTATATTTGCTCATATGTCTACTTAATCACTTCGTATCTCGCCATAGCTTCAAGCTTAGCGCCATCCATATTGTAAATTGCATCGATGATATAATTCCTGTAGGTGGCATTCCCATCCTCTTTAGTCAATCTATCGTGCGCCATCTCTCCTGCAACACCCATTGCACATACCGCAGCCAAAGTCGCCTCAATTTTATCCTCCTTATTAGCTGCAAGAAATGCTGCTGTTATTGAGGAAAGCATACATCCGCAACCGGTCACTCTGCTCATCATATTATGACCGTTGGAAACCGCATAAACCCTGTCAGCATCAGCCACTATATCTGTAGCTCCGGATACCACTACTATCGTATCAAGTGCACCTGCGACTTTTCCGGCAAAATCTGCAATCGCCCCTATATCATTTACTATCTCGTCCTGTCCGTCTGTATCTACTCCTCGTGAGGAACCGACACCGGACACCAGAGCTCTTATTTCAGAGAGATTTCCTCTGATTACGTCAAAGTGAACCTGATTGATAAGCTCATGAGCTGCTTTAGTTCTAAACTCCGATACTCCGGCGCCCACCGGATCAAGCACCACCGGATGTCCAAGTTCATTAGCCCTTTTACCGGCCTTAAGCATCGCGGGTATTTTATTTTCAACAAGCGTACCAATATTGATACTTAGGCCGTCACAAATTGAAGTTACTTCCTCTACCTCCTGCTCTGCCTCCGCCATTATCGGAGAAGCCTTGCAGGCCAGCAAAATGTTCGCACAGTCATTAGCCGTAACATAATTTGTAATATTGTGAATCAGTGGCTTTTTTTCACACACATTATCCATCAATTTACCAAGCATGCTTAACCTCTTTTTTCCCGCTTCTTACCATTGTCATCATCTGTCAGGTATCTGAGTGCCCCGGTCCCCTTAAGTGCCCCGAGTACCACCGCTGCAATAATAGAGCCGCCGACAGTAGAAATCAGGAACGGAATTATATAAACATAAAATGTAATATCTGCTGAAGACTTGCCCATGAAAAGGATAGCCACGGGATATGCACATAATCCGCCGAGCACAGCAGTTCCAAACACCTCCGCAATAATTGTAAGAGGAATCTTCTTAAACAGTTTATGTACCAATCCGCAAAGCAATGCGCCAAACATACTTCCCGGGAATGCTAGCAGACTTCCTATTCCGAACAGGTTACGAATAAGACTTGCCAGAAAAGCTACGGCCACTCCGTACCAGGGTCCGAGTATAACCGCACAAAGTATATTAATCAGATGCTGAACAGGTGCACATTTACTTCCAAAGATAGGAAACTGAAGTAAGCTGCCCACTACTGCCAATGCTGTAAATAATCCCGCGAAACATATTTTTCTGGTAGTGCTTTTCATTTATATCTCCTCAATAACATAAATCATTCGAAATGATAAAAACTCCCATCTCTTATTACATAAAAAGAGACACCCTAACGGTGTCTCGTAAAATCAGTCTTTCTGTTGCTATGCATCCGAACACCTAAAATTCCAAGCCCGGTTGCAGCATATACATGACTTCCTACGACGGCATTATCCGTATCAGGTAAAGGGTCGAAGTTAAGTACTTCCTCTCAGCCGGCAAACACCAGCTCCCCTGTCTTAATCGATTGTATTGTATGTTATGCTTCAATCAATGTCAAGTTGCATGCATCACTTCCTGTTGTAAATAGGATACTTTTCATGCGTAAGCTTTTTATCGGCATACATCATTTCTTCAGCACGGTCCACTAAACGGCTCAGTTCGGATTCGCTTCCGTAAACATATCCGACCGAAGCTATCGGCATATCCTTCGAGTTAATCAGCTCCATCAAGTTCTTAATCTTTTCATCAAAAAGATTCTTGGGAATGCCTGTTGCCAAAACCACAAACTCGTCTCCGCTTATACGGAATACTTCATTTTTTCTAAAGCACTTAATAAGCATACCCGCAAATTCACAAAGAAGTGCATCACCGGCCTTGTGTCCGTAATAGTCATTAGCATACTTCAAGCCGTTTACATCCGCGAACACTACTCCGACATTCATCTCGCCTGTAGCACTATCGCATTTTTCGGAATAAGCTAATCTGTTAAGCAAGCCGGTAAGCTCATCATTATGAGCCTTCATGGTCGCCTCTGCCTCATTTGCCATAAGCCTGCTCTCACTTTGACCCTGCATTCTGTAGCTGATAATCAACATAGAAATCGCAATCGAGGCAATACTAAGTGCAAGCTCTGAAACAAAGAAATTAACAACAATAAAGACTACAGGTATAGCTACAAAGGACAATGCCGCCAACGCATCACTGACTCCGATATATTTAACATTACTCCAGGTAACAATAACCGTATACAGAATCACCACTGCATATGTGATGAGATAATATTTATAATATTCTCCCTCTGCATACACTCCGCCGTCCAATGTAAACAACATATAATTGGCACTCATAACAATAGAGCCCGCAGCGCCCAGAATACTGTAAATAATTCCTATATTAAAAATAACCTTGGGCACTACCGCCTTCTCGGATATGTATATATACAGATACTCAAGAAATATGGCAAACTCTATCAACGGAAACGCAAAGGAGCAGGTCGAAGTAATATGAAGTACCCATACATACTCACTCCAATTTATCGGCATATAACTGAACGAGTCAAAAAGAATCGTAATAAGCGCGAACACACACAGAATCTGAAATACTTTCCTCTTGCGGTTCTTCTGCTTGGCTTCGACACCGATACCATATAAGATTACCAACATTACGACAACGCCAAAAAGCTCTGCCGAAAGAATTGCTTCCCTCATTAACTAATCCCCGTTCGTCAAATGCAAAATTATCGGTAGCTATATTGTAACAGATTTTATGCTCGCATTACAAAGCTTGCTTTTTTATGAGTAAATCTTTTAAGCACCGCATCTCCGCCAAAAATGTCTGCCGGCCAACCATAACCCGCACATGTAGCTTCCGGTGCAATATTTCCGTCTATGAGTTTCTGTGCAAGTTCAATATAATCATCTATATAAGAAACCTCCAAAGGTCCTCCGTTATGAGCCGGTGCTATTCTGTCAAACTCACCTGCTCTTGCCTTCAGCTTATTCATATTGGCAAGATGTCTTCTTGCTATTTCTATATCCTCCACATCCTCATCATGAACAAACAAAAGCACCTGTGCTGATTCAAGCTCATCTCCGGAATACAAGGTCCTGTTACTCTTATCCAGGAATGCAAAAGAGCTTCGATGATGCGCGCCTATAGCAATAGCTTCGATTACACGCCCACCCAAATCAATCAGCTGTCCGTCCTCCAGATTATTAATTTTATAATCAGGATAGGGAAGTCTTGTTCTGGATTCTACCTCTAAAGCGTCCTTTTCTCCGCCTTTGCCCATCCATACTTCAGTAAAGAAAGCATTTCCACCACTATGATCTAAATGACCGTGAGTATCGACTACCATAACAGGAAGATCGGTTATTCTCTCAACAATCTCTCTCAAATCTCCGTCCCCATAACCGGTATCAATCAGTAATGCTTTCTCTTCTCCTACCAACAGATAAAGAGCATTGTTCCTGTCATTTATCTGCCAGCATCCGTAATCAGTCTTCCAAAAGCCGTACACAAATCCGCTTTCATTAATGTTTACTTCCTTCATTTTGCTTCTCCTTTTCGTAATTAACAATGAAAATACCTGCACAAATGAGTGCCAGTGAAACCAGACTCATTACCCCCAACGCGGATGCTTCAGGCAACAATATTGCCGATAAAATAACTCCGAATACCGGATTCATAAATCCGAATACCGCCACCTTTGAAATCGGATTGTACTTGACCAAAATACCCCATAATGAATAAGCAACTGCCGATACAAAGGCAAGATATATTAGCATTAATATTCCCTTGGTACTTATTACGGTAAGTCGTCCGCCGAAGATAACTCCTACCGCTGCCATTACCGCTCCACCAAATACAAACTGATAACCACTCAACACAATCGGGTCATCTTCCTTTGAATATCGCTTGAGAAGAACGGATGAAAATGCATATGCAACTGTCGAGAGAAAAATGAAACCGTCTCCTAACAGATTAAAGCTGAGGCTGGCATTCGTTCCCGACAGATTTACAAGTACAACCCCTGCAAAGCCGATGATACTTCCGATTATCTTTTTAGCAGTGAGTTTTTCCATACGAAAAATCAAACTCGCCACCAGGATTGCCACAAATACATTTACCCCCTCAACAATCGAAGCCTTAACTCCGGTTGTGTGTGCAAGGCCTATATAGAAAAATACATACTGGGCTATAGTCTGAAGCGAAGACAGCTTAGCTACTCTGAACCAAGTTTTTTTCTTGGGATATATAAATCTCCTCTGCGCTATACTTCCGATCACTATTGCCATCACACCTGCCAGTGCAAATCTGATACCCGCAAACAGCATCTGTGTCATAGTATCTTCTGCAGCGATTTCAAACCATCCGTAGCCTAACTTGATACATGGAAATGCACTTCCCCACAAGGCACAGCAAATAAGTGCTCCGAACCAAACTACTATTGTCTTAGTAAAAAAACTATCCTTTTTGCCAGCCAAAGAATTATCAGCCAACATATACTCACTAACCTTCCTTACAATTTATCTGTCATTAGAAACAATCCGCCTCAAGATTATACATTCCGGTAAAATAATAAGACTGTTCAAAGCTAATCATAGAAGCAAACTCATCATACGTAATCTCTTCATCCAGCGGAACACTACCGGATACACCACATATATAGGTATCCGTAGGTATATTATAATTACCCGTAATTTCCAAGTCAGCATTAAATACTATTCCATACCTGCTGCATTGAACTAACAGTTCCTGATAGCAATCATACAAAGCCCTTGTAACATCTTCTTCAGAGTACTCATAAGTATCATCATCAATGTCTTCTGCCACGGCAATATGAACCAATTCATTACCATTTTCGTATATATTATATGAAAAGCTTATTTTTACATCATCGTCACGATTAAGATACTCTGACAAATCAAGTAAATCATCATAAACCCATGTATAGATATAATGTGTACCATAACAAAATTCAATATCAAACACATCCGGACCACCCGTTATATCATCGACAAAATCATTACCGTAATTGTCTGCATATAGCCTAAAGATTCCATCAACATAACCCATTATTCTTGATGATCCAATATAATGCCTTGATTCTTCAAAAGATATAGGGTCTTTTGTCTGAATCAGCTTCAACTCTGATATTATTTCATCTAAAGATGCTGTTGTGTTCTTGGTATCTACGACAACATAATAATTTCCTTCTGAGTCTTTCTCGAATATATCTGATGAATCAATAAATTCAAAATGCTCCACTAATTTAGCACTTACTTTCTCGCGCTCATCCTGCATATTCTCATAGAGAATTTCCTTTAATTCCTCAGCCTTAATATTACCATCAAGTACAGCGTTATAGATATTCTTGTTATGACAGGTTAATGCTACAAAATATGAAGTTCCTGATTTTACGAGCTTGACATACTCCTTGTTCTCCATCAGAACTTCCTGCATATTCAATACAAGTTCAACATATTTATCCATTACATCGTCTGTTGCAACAGGATTTACAAATATCTCAAAAATGGGTTCTTCCGGATTCACATTATAAAAACTGCCACCATAAGTGTAGTCACCTATATTTTCTCCCTTTGCACGCACTTTTTCAGCTATTTTAGATATATCATTGATTTCCTTATAAGCTTTGCTGTTTGTGTCAGGCTTATAGCCACATCCGACCAACGCAAAGCAAAGCACCATAATTACTGCCATCAGCAGACAAATGACTTTTTTTCCACGAAATACATTTATCTTTTTCATAATACCTCCACCCTTTTTATTATGCATTGTTCCTACATAATATATGACAGCTTTGATCATGATATATTTTCAATAAATATCCAAATCTCCAAAAACATAAAAATCAAAGATATTAATAGTAAAAAGACGCTGCTTGACCTGTGAAAGTCGAAACAGCGTCTTAGTAATCATATCATTTTATATCGCGTTTACACCATCACATTTTGCCACAGTATCTATTGATCCGTCTGTGTTGTACTTGAACTCTGCAACACATACACTTCTGTGGAAAAGACTTCCTCCGGGAAGTTCATCGGTGTGATAGAACAGGTATGAATGACCCTTGAAATCACAGATTCCGGGATGATTGGTAAAGCAAGGGCCTTCCTCCATCAGTACTCCGCCATATACCCAAGGACCGGTGGGGCCGGTTGAGGTAGAATATGCGAAATGCTCATTCCTGTGCTCACCTTCAGCAGCTGCAGCAAATGCCGCATATACCATATAATAAATACCATCTCTCTTATAGAACCAGGGACCCTCACCATAGGTGGTACCTGTCATGTGACTGCCCTTTGCAAAGGACTCTACAGTCATAGGAATGCGTCCTACCCCAACGGTCTCATCATATGAAATCATATCCTCATTGAGCTTTACATATCTAAGCTCGGGATTACCGAAATAAAGATAAGCCTGTCCATCATCATCGATAAACACTGTAGGGTCGATATCATTCCAGTCACCTTCATCCACAAGAGGGTATCCGAGATCCTTGAAGGGTCCTACAGGGCTGTCCGAAATACCGACAGCAATAGCCATTCCGCCATCCTTTTTATGAACAGGACAATAAAGATAGAACTTGCCGTTACGCTCAATGCACTGAGGTGCCCAAGCTCTGTCGTCTGCCCACTCAATATCATCAAGTGAAAAAATCTTGCCATGGTCAGTCCAATTCACCATATCCTTGGTAGAAAAACATCTCCAATCAAACATGGTGTAGAAATCATTGATAAGGTTATCCTCATCATGAGTTGTGTATAAATAAAGAGTATCTCCGTAGACCATAGGCGCAGGATCTGCAGTATAAATAGATCTGCAAATAGGATTAGTTCCAAAAGTTTTGTTTTCTGACATAAATGCCTCCCCCAATATTCAATAAATTTAACGCTACAAGGTAGTTATATACACTTTAATACAAATAGAGTTTAGCTTCAAGTTATCGGTCAAATTTCAATGCCGGCAGTTACATTTCAAAACTAACAGTTAATTATCAAAGCTGACAGTTACATTTCTCAGGTTTTCAGGGATATCCCGTTCAAGCGACATATTAAGAAGCGGGAAACCATTTTTGTTAAAATGCACTCTGTGAATTGCCGAGCATCTCATATCAAGCTGCCCATGGTAGGCAATCATAACCTTCCCCTCATCAGATATGTAAAAGGAATTGTGTCCCGGTCCGTCTATTCCCACTGAATATGAAGACAGCATAGGACACGGGGTCTTTTTCCAGTTTGCAATGTCCATCAAATCGGCATCAGTATCGGCAATCATCATTCCAACTACATATGAATATCCGTTGGCAGAACCTCCCGAGTATGCAAGGTATACCTTGTCATCTGCAATCAAGGCATAGGGTCCCTCATTATTAATTGTTCCCTCTGTATTTTCCCATCCATAAAGAGGTCTTGTCAGAAGCATTGGCTCTGATGTAAGAACCCAAGGCTTAGCAGGATTAGTGGTTGCAAGATATATCATCGAACCTGTATCAAGAGGCGTACCTATTCCCTCACGATACGACCACGCAAGATAATGCTTATCTTTCACGCAAAAATGAGTCATATCAAGAGTAATTCCGCCTTCTCCAAGGAATGTTCCATCGGCCTTTAATACCTTTACGGGTTCCTCCCAATCCTCTGCCTTAAGAATATCTCCACCCTTTTTAAGTTTCATCATATGACACTGAGGTGCCCACTGATGTCCGCCGACTGCAAAGAGAATATAGAGTTCTCCACCAATCACGTGAAATTCGGGTGCCCAAAAGGTCTGTACAAATCCCCTTTCCGGTGCATATGGGAGAATGCAGGCTTCAATTGCCTTACCGTTAAACAAATTCTCCACACAATCTGCTCGTCTGACATAGATTCCTATATCATCCAGGTTGTCGTTGGTAGAGATAAAATACCAGCTTCCCTCCCACTTAAAGAGTACCGGATCTGCATAGCCTTTGGTTAACGGAAAGGGTAAATTATCCTTGTGGATAATACCGGTAATATCATGTTTACCCGTCACAAAGTTTCCCTCAGCATCAACCTCTTCATTCTTGATAAACCAATCAACCTTTTTGTCATCAATAGATCCGTCAGAGTATGTGATAACCGCCTTCAGCTCATTCAAATCAGCCACCCTAGCAGGCTTGTTTATTCCCTTGAGTTCAACCTTCATTGCAGTAAGCGGAATCCACTTATCTATTATGTTTTTCGACAGTGCAGAATCTATCGTAAATATATTGTCTGCAACAGGCTTCAAGTTATCCGTTTCCTCCGGGTGAATAAATCCAATCTCCGTAAAATCACAAAAATCCGTCGTGATCCACGCATATGTGCGTTCACTTTCGTCATTAACACGAGACAAGTTTATAGCTCCGGATATATCCGAGCCCTCAGTAAAGGTAATATACTTACCCGTTATCATATAAACGCCTTCGGATTCCTTGATAAAACACTCCGGATTTTTTATATAGCACGGAACGATAGTATTATCTGCTGCCACCTCTGATGCAGCAAAAAGCATTCCGTAATTTTGATTGAGAGGAATAAATTTCTTGCCATCAAGGCTATATGCCATATGGATACTTCCCGCCAAGGATTTCGAATAATTCTTAACTTCGTCTCTGGTATATACCTTTATGAAAAGCATTCGATTACCTCGCTTCCTTCTTTTGCAAAAGCAATAAACTCCTCTATCTCAGCATGACACACAATTGTTCTGTCACCCTCTATTTTTTCATGTGTCAACACATTAATCCAGCTTCCCTTCGGAATATATACTTCTCTTTGTGTTGCACCTTCAATGTATATAGGAGCAAAAATAATCTCTCCACCATACATATACTGATCCTCCAGGGTGTAGCATTTCTCGTCGTCCGGATAATCCCAGAACATCGGACGCATGATAGGTGCTCCTGTTTTTGAATTAATGTCCATATATTTGCATGTATAGCTCTTTAATTTTTCACGGATGCATAACAACCTCTTGATGATATGATAATTTCGTTCACCAAAAGACCAGATTTCATTTGCACCTCCACTGGGTTCTATAATTCCCGGATTCTTGTACTCATAATCAGACTGCCTTTTTCTTGCTCCGTGCAAGCGCATTACCGGACAAAACAGACCGAACTGGAACCATCTTATAATCAGTTCCCTGAAATAATCGCTCTCGATATCTCCGCTTAAGAATCCTCCTATATCAGAATTCCACCAAGGAATACCACACATACTCATAGATAATCCACTGGAAATACTCATTCTGAGATTTTCAAAATTAGAAGGTATATCTCCATTCCAAACTATAGAGCCAAACTTCTGACTTCCGGGATAAGCTGCTCTGGTAAGTGATATTATTTCCTCCTCACCCTCTGCCTTAAGTCCGTCATAAAACGTCTTGGAATACTAATACGGGTAAATCTGAGCTACCTGAGCTCCGTTACCAAGATAATACTTCAAGTGAGCCGGATTTTGAGGATGTACCTCAGGCTCTGCCTCATCAAGCCAGAAGGTCTTGATTCCATAGCTGTAATAATTCTGTTTTACCTTATCCCACACAAAAGCTC
>JAKSRU010000091.1 GCA_024403475.1 Lachnospiraceae bacterium
ATTGTGATTGAATACTTACCATCCAAATATTCGTATCCGTCTCCGGCATCCTCATACAATTCAAACGGATCGCAGGTACCATCTTCACGAGGGAAACGCAATATTTCGACATCATTGGTTGACATAACTCTAAATTCCTTATTCGCCTCGCCGGCAGCCTTTGAAGCACTCTTTTTAGCCTCCGAAGCAATCGGTATAATGCTTCCCGCCCTTACGTACAAGGGCATTTTAGTGATTTCGGCATCCGCCTTAATCCACTGTCCGCCTTCATATTTTTCACCTGTCCACCAATCATACCAGGTGTTATTTTTAGGCAGATAAACACTTATATGCTTATCCCCATCAATAGCCTTGCCCTGCTTGTCATAATACATAGCTTCTGTCACAGGGCATACCATAATTGACGGTCCAAACATAAATTGATTAGCAATATCCGCTACCGCTTCATCATCAAATTCTGTAAAGAGCGGTCTGATAAACATTTCATCATTTTTCCATACCCTCGCTGCCACTGAATAAATATAAGGCATCAGTTTGTAACGCAGCTTGATGAAATCCACTATCGTATTATAAAAAATATTGTCTTCATCCTCGAAAGCCCAGGGCTCGCGTCTGCAATCTGTTCCATGCGCTCTAAACATCGGTAAAAATGCTCCGAGCTGAAGCCATCTGGTATACAGCTCCCTATAGCCGGCATTTTCGTTCGCCTCCGGATAATCTCCGTTCCAGTACCAGTTGATACCGTTTCTTACAAAGAATGCCCCAATATCAAAGGTCCAATAAGGGATTCCGGACAAACTAAACTGAACTGCTGCCACCAGCTGGTCCTTAAGAGTCTTCCACGAAGCATCAGTATCTCCGGACCATAATGTTACACCATACTTTTGGCTTCCCACATATCCGTTTCTGGTCAGAATCAGCATTCTTCGATCGGGATAATCTCTTTTTTGACCTTCATACATACCTCTTGCATGATACAGACCGTATGCATTAGACTTTTCGACCGGCATCACATCCTCGGCAGTCTTTATATATTCACTAAACATTGCCTCGGGCAGCGGTCTTTCAAGATGATTCCACTCAGGAGTAATCGGCTCGCTGGAATCACACCACCAGCTCTCTATACCGTACTGTGCCTGACCCTCATTGGCCTGCTTCCAATACAACTCTCTTGCACTCTCATCAAAGGCATTGACGATATTAACACCATTAAGCAGCTTCCCCTCTTTAGCCATCTCTTTATAATTGTCGGTACATTCAGCCATACTCGGCCAAATTGATATCATAAAGTGAATGTCATCCTCATGGAGCTTTTCCACCATTTTATCGGGATGCGGGAATCTGGTTCTGTCAAAGGATTTCTGTCCCCACATTCCTTCCTCCCAGCTAATCCAGTCAAGAACAAGTGCACTCACAGGGATATCTCTGTTCTTAAATTCCTGCGCTACCTCAAGGATTTCCTGCTCGGATTCATATCTTTCCTGGGACTGAACATAACCAAAGGCCCACTTGGGAGGAATAAGTGCTTTTCCGGTCAGCCTTCTCATGTTTGCAACTATACCGTTCTTTTTCTCGGGCGCCATAAAGAAATAATCAAGATAGCAGTCTGCAACGGTATAAAAATAGGTTCCATACTGTGTATCCGAGAATACTGCAGGACTCTGGGTACTGAGAAGTATTCCGTAGCCCTTGTCGGAAATCATAAAAGGTACTGCAATTTTTCGATTAGCCTGATGCAGATACTGGGTAGTTCCTCTAAGGTTCCAAATGCCTTCCTCTGCCTGTCCCAAGCCGAATACTCGCTCATTTTCATCGAGCACAAAATTTAGTCTGGTATGGCTGAGAGTTCTGTCATACTCCTTATCCGCTGAGGTGATTCTCTTCTTAACTCCGTCTGCAGTCTTTATCTCCTCAACCTTTATGTTTCCCACATTCTTGAAAATTTCATAATCCTCAAGTATCTTGCTGTCCTTATCAGCCTCCGAGAAAAGCCTCCTGCCCTCTCGTTCAAAGCTTACGGATGCTGTATCACGGACTACCCTGCATACAAGCTTTGCAGTAGCAATCGCTATACCGTCCTCATCCTCTGTAACGGTAAACTCTATTCCATCCGCAGGTGCTTCAAACTCGGCTGCCTGAGCTGCATTTTTTTCATCCTCGAAGGCTCCGCTCTCGATATAGGATACTCTGAATATATCCTCTTCATATACCATGATGCGGGTGATACCGCGCTCAGATATCAGTTTTACACCGTTACTGATTTTTTCTACTCTGTCAATCCTGCTGTTCTTTTTAATAATAGGTGTAAGCATCTAACTCTCCGCTCCCTCATTAAGCCGTCATTTCCCCAACCGGCTGTAATCTGTATTAATCGATATATCAATGATTAAACGATTAATAAATAGTTCTTCCCTTTTCGTCAGCTATTC
Organism: Lachnospiraceae bacterium; assembly: GCA_024403475.1. Lineage (GTDB taxonomy): Bacteria > Bacillota > Clostridia > Lachnospirales > Lachnospiraceae > AC2028. The sequence goes on from JAKSRU010000091.1 coordinate 2,430, forward strand.
CTGATTTCCTGAAGAAGTAGGTGTTTATCTGGTCTCGCCAATTCTTGGCGTTAGTCAACTGACGACCGAATCTTTCATCTACATTATTGTAAATATCGGCATCAATTTTTCCTTCAAGACTCTGCCAGGTGGCAATCATTTTTTCAACATCCTCTACGCCCTCAAAATGAGTATCATAGATATGCTGAATCAAAGTCTCTCCTCCGCTCAATACACGCGAATACGGTGCGTAGTGGAAGAAAAGTAACAGGTTCTCAGGACAGGTGTCGATATTTTCATACATAGAAGCATTTGGTTCTCTGTACTGCTGAGCATAGCCCGTTCCCTTGCTGCTTCTGTCCACGCCTAAACCAAGATGGTCTGCTCTGTGATAGGTTCCCCATCTGTCATACTCATAACCGTCAACATTGGGACCGTAGTGATATGAAGGATTAACCATGAAGCCTACTCCGAGAGGACATACATATTTCTCGTACACCTCTCGCGAAGGAAGGAGAATACTCAAAATCTTATCAACCACCTCGGCGTCATCAGATACAGCCATCATAATCCACTCTCTTGCAATTTCTTCTGCAGATAAATCCATTGAAAAAGCAAGTCTTCCGAAGCCGTAATAGTTGGCCTGAGCCAATGTATTACCGGTCCAGTTGTAATCATTTCCGGTATTGGCTACAGCTGCAATTCCGGCGTTTGCATTCTTAAAGGTACGACCGCTGATAATATCGGCCACAGTATCCTTCTCCGGCTTACAGTAGGTCTTAAACTCAAGCACTTCCTTGAACATGGGAATCAGATAGCATACATCAATCTGCTGACCGGTATATTCCTGGGCAATCTGTACCTCTAACATCTGATTGGTCTTTTCAAGGCCTCCCAGAAGGGGTGAGATGGGCTCTCTGATCTGGAAATCAATGGGACCATTCTTAATCTGTAAAATAACATTATCGTGATAGTCTCCATCCATCTCGATAAAGCTGTCGAAGCCTGCTCTTGCTCTATCGGTCTTTCTGTCTCGCCAATCCTGCTTGCAGTTATATACAAAGCATCTCCAGATGATAATTCCGTTATATTTCTTAACGATATCGGCGAGCATATTTGCGCCGTCTGCCTGAGTTCTTCCATAAGTAAAGGGACCCGGGCGGCCTTCAGAATCTGCTTTTACGAGGAAGCCTCCGAGATTGGGAATACGTGTAAACACTTCCTCCATCTTGTTTTCCCACCACTTGATAACATCCTTGTCCAAAGGATCAGCGCTGTCCAAACCACCGATTTCAATGGTTGAAGCATAGTTAAGGCTCATATAAAACTTAATTCCGTACTCGGCAAAAATCTCTGCCATCTCGGCAACCTTATCAAAATGCTTGTCGGTGATCAGATAGCTTGCCTCCTGCTTAACATTAACATTATTGATTACGACAGCATTAAGTCCTACACTGGCGGTAAGTCTGGCATAGTCTCTGGTTCTCTCATCTACTACCACCTTGTTATCCACGAAGAAGAACGATTCACCGGAATAACCGCGCTCTATGCTGTTGTTCATATTGTCCCAATGATTAAGCATACGGAGCGGATTATCGGGAATAATATGCGCATCGTAGCCGGGCTTGATGCTTCCTGTAGCACACAGTGAAAGAAGTCTGAACGCACCAAACAAAAGTCCTGCTTCTCCTGACGCAGAAAGCACAATAACCTTCTCATCACAGGTAATATGATACCCTTCATTAATCTGTCCGAGAGTAACACCTTCCTGCTTTTTCTCTTCGATGTAGCTCTCACTTACTTCAGTCTTGAAAATTATAATTCCGCTTTCAGCATCGCATTCCTTAGCTGCAACGACCTTGGGCTCTACGTTGTAATAGCCCTTTGCTCCCAGCTTGATTTCTTTTAATGCATTCTTGATGATTTTATTTTCAGTATCAAAGCCTGCAACTGTTACTGTTTCAAAATACTTACCTAATGATTTGTCCTTTTTTTCTGAATAATTAAGCCATGCCTGTGACCATTTTGCTGTCATTTTGTATTCCTGTCTCTTTCTGAAAATTTAAAATGTAACCCTTTACATTTATTATATTTTATTCTATCTCTTTCTGAGCTGCAATCTTTTTTCCAACTCGATTAACCACATAAAAATATGCCGGAACCAGGAACATATCTGCCATCAACCATGCCAGCGGTGAAGCTACACAAGCCCCCAGAAAGCCAAACTTAGGAATGATTACAAGACCGGCCAGGGTTCGCGCTACCATCTCAAGCACACCTGCAAGTATCGCAAAATTGGAATATCCCACACCCTGAATAAGGAACCTCAACACATTTACAAGCACCAGCAGTAACAAACAGCCCATCGTAATGATTACATGCTGTGCGGCCATATCTATCATGTCAGGCTGAGGTTCATCTACAAAGAGATTAATCAACGGACGTCTTACAAAAAATGCCGTTGCAAACGCAATCACACTGTAGGAAAATCCGATAATAACCGCTGCCAATGTACCCTTTTTTATTCTGTCTACTCGTCCTGCACCAAGGTTCTGACCGCCATAGGTGGCCATAGAAGCACCGAGGGCATCTATTATGCATATGAACAGCATATTAACCTTGCTGGCTGCAGTAGCTGCCGCCACAGCGACAGGTCCGAGAATATTTACATTACTCTGAAGTATTACAGAGCCGATAGCTGTGATTGAATATTGCAATCCCATAGGAAGTCCCATGGTTACAAGTTTTTTCATAAATAAAAAGTCCGGCTTCCACTCATCCTTGGCGATGTGTAAAATCTTGAATTTAACAATTATTGCAACAATACACATAATGCCCGACATAAGCTGTGAAGCAACCGTTGCAAGTGCCGCTCCAAACACGCCCATGTTAAAGCCTGCTATAAAGAGATAATCCAGGCCTACATTGATAAAAATAGAAATAATCAGGAAAATAAGCGGTGTCTTTGAGTCACCGATAGAACGAATAACGCCCGCCAAAATATTGTAAAGGAAGGTAATCGGTATTCCATAAAAAATTGTAAGTATGTATGTGTATGAATATTCGATGCAATCTGTAGGAGTCTGCATCAATGTGAGAATCTCTCTGCAAAATATCGATACCACTATCGTAATTACAACCGAAAATCCGATTGCAAGATAAAGCGAATTTGCAAAATATTTCCTGAGTGCAACATGGTCTCCTGCACCATACATCTGTGCCACAGGAATTGCAAAGCCTGCACACATTCCCATACAGAAACCGATAATCAGGAAATTAATACTTCCGGTAGCACCTACACCACCCAAAGCATCCATACCTAAGAAATGCCCTACAATCATCGTATCGACAAAATTGTAGAGCTGTTGAAACATATTTCCTAATATCATGGGAATAGCAAATGCAATTATTAACTTAAACGGTGAGCCGACCGTCAGATTAAGCTCAGTAGACTTTGTGCGCGCCATGTTAATCTCCGCAGCTCGCATCTGTTTAGTTTTAGCTATCTGCTTTATTTAGCGATGGTGCTACAGATGCGACTCAAAATATCGTGAAAAAATATTCTATTCTTTCACCCGGTTTTCTCTTAAATGTATTCTACATTATACCTTTATGCATTGAGCAAAACTATCACAATAACTCGCACAATTATATAAATCTATCACTTTAGAGGCACTTTTATATCGATATAGTTCTTAAATGGCCACTATCCCATCTTCAGTCAAATTTCCGGTCAAACCTTTTTTCAATAAAAATATTAATTCCCACAAATATAATGTCCTAAACACTGTCTATTGGTGTATGAAACATTATTTCCGGATTATTTCCGAATAGGAGGAATTAATATATGTTCAGTAAAATAGGAGAATTTTTCTTTTTCATATTTGCTTTGTTTGCAAGCATATTCGATATGGCAACTTCAGGTAAGGATTACCATGTTTACACCACGGAAGAAAGAATTGAGATGGTAGAAGAAAACCTCGATGACTATGAGGCCCTCTCAGAATACGTATTAGAATACACCACGGATGGTGCAGCACTTGACTCAGTATTCATATACGATATTGAAAGAAATACAGGGGTAAAATTTCCCGAAATTGATAAAATGATAAACGATCGTATTTGTGTATATAACAAGAACGGCAACACATATATCAAGTATGATTACATCTCCGGCACCGAAGGCTACTCTTCAAGCGGAGTGTATTATACCGAAGAAGAAATATATATGACCCCTGCCAGCGGCACAGAGTGCGTGTACGACGAAGATACCGATAAACACATCTGCTACTTCAACGCTTCATCTGTAGAGGTATATAAGATAACCGACCACTGGTATTTCTATCAAACTGCTTATTATGACGATGCCGGCTTCAGCAGAGAATAATCATCTGATTAAAATGCCGCCCATACTCCGGCCACCAAAAGAGCCGGAAGCAGATTAGCTACCTTGACCTTTTTTCCAAACAGCAAATTAATACCCACGCAGAATATTAATATTGAACCGACATAGGATATATTATCAAGCACAGCTGCCGTCATAAGCGGCTGCAAGAATACTCCCAGCAAAGTAATTAAGCCCTGAAATACTGCTACGGGTATCGCTGAAAAAATGCAACCTTTACCCATAGAAGCTGTCATAATCATAATAATTGCAAGGTCTAAAATAGCCTTGGCAAATAATATAGAGTGATTAGCCAATATTCCATCTTCGATTGAGCCGACAATAGCCATAGCTCCGATGCATACAGTAAGTGAAGCGGTAACAAACGCATTTACAAACTGAGCGTCCTTGGCATTGCCGGTCTTTTTCTTAAGCCATTCTCCAAATTTTTCAAAGCCACCCTCGATATTTATGAGTTCACCGATTATAGCTCCGATGGCAAGGCTTCCGATCATCATCATAGTACCTTTTGTTTCAAAGGCCCCTGTCGAATAGTCAAGCATCTTAGATACTGCTCCGCCTATTCCCAGAAAAATAACTGCGACTGCATTAGCGCTCATCAGTGTGTTGCGGATTCTTTCAGGCACAAAGCGTCCGAACAGTGCACCCAAAATTCCTCCCACTATTATTGCTGCTACATTTATTATTGTTCCCAGTCCCGGCATGTTGTTGCTCCCAGTTTGACTTATTTTATTATCTGATTTTTATCGTTCATCACTTATACATTATTACCGAAAATTATCAATCTCCAATTGCATACACATAAGCCTTAGCACTAGCTTAATTATTTTTTCTCTACCTGCTCTTTCTTACGAAAAATCAGTTTTCTTGCAAGCTCTCCCAAGAACAAAACCAATGCTCCTGCGGCTTCGCTGCATAGAATCATTGCTATACTTTCAAATTGCCAGCCAAACTTATCATAAATATCATTTACTATAACCATATAGGGCTTTCCGGGGCCAAGGAAGAACATATTTACAGTTCCTGCCGAAGGCTTCATAAGCACAGTATTTATCCCCATTGCCATAAGTGCAAGTATCAGATATAGGATGGCATTGTTTCTATACTCTTTGATTCCAAGCTTTTTATCTGCCGGAGTAATTGCTATGCAGTACACACCAAGAATAAACAGTATTGCGTGCCATAGCGTAGACTGAATTGACAGCATCAGGTACTTGGAGAACACATCACAAGGAATAGCAAAGGCTACTATGGCCCCCAACAATCCAAATGACCTCAAGAAGTTTTCAATGACACCTCTCAATTTTTTAATGAACGGATACAACAAACACAGGTACATAGGCACACTGCAGAGCTGGAACGGAACATCCGACCAGGAATAGCTCGCATATATCTGCTGCATAAATACCTGCTTCATAACCTCATTAGCAACCAGCAATATACCCATGGCAGTTATCACCGCAACCTTATCAAGCTTCTTCAAAAAATGAACAAGCACTGCTGCGACTACCACTATTCCCAAACAAATCAACAGATGGTATATGCTATATTGTTTTATCGGTTCAATAATTGTCGTTATCATTCCACTAAATACTCAAAAAATAAGTTACTTATATTCCCAGTTGGTATTGTTTGCCTCCAGATAATCAATCAGCAACTTCATATCACCTTTATAAACCGTGTAATATCTCTCATCTGTTGAATTACCTGTAAAAGTATATTCCACATATTTATCGTCAATAATGACCACATCCTTTATACTACCCTGTCCTACGCAGTCATAAAAAGAAGAATATGTGGTATTTGCATATTTGGTTCTGTCAGGATAATAGTTAATATCCCTGTAAATAAATACTCCCAACCATAACACACAAACTATTGCTATTACAATTTTACGAATCATTTTTGCACGTGTCTTTTTTCTTGTGACATCCATATTGCTCTTCGGAACAAAGTTTCTGATGAAATCCAATTGCTCCTCAGTACAGTTATTTTTGTCTATTACAAAATGCTTGCTAAACTGAAATCCAACTACCATAGCTTCATTATTCTCTGCATAAAACTGTGCATCATCATATTTAAGAGTAATTTCAGCACTGTTATTTTTTAGAACCACGCAGTCATTAAAAAAGGTATACAGATAGTTCATTTCCCCCGCAGCAATTTGTTCCTTGTAAAGCTTTCTACGCCTTTGCGGTGCAATAATAAATGTTAATACAAATAACATTGCTAAAAATAATGCCAACACCAACCACATGTACTTGAACGCACTATGATCCAAAAATGAAAGCGCCACTACCTCAAGGAACATTACTCCAAGAAGAGCAAGATGCACAGGTCTAAACTTTCGAGAAACCTCACCATACAGCTGTTTAACTCGTCCGGCTTCGGGGTCCTGATTATAGAATTGAAATACGATTTCTTTTTTAACACCCGGGACTTCAAGCGGCGCACCGCTTTCTTCATCCTGCCTCTGCGCATTGTTCACCGGTGCCTCACTGCCCGGGCCGTATTTTTCGTAATTATCTGTATCGCTGTTGTTATCGAGAAATTGATTTTCCACTATTACTTACCGTTCCTATCATTTTTAGTACATATAAATCCTTAATGATTACGATGGCATCAAACACGATTATACCACGAAATGAAGCGAAACCAATCTATCATAGCAAATTTAATAATGCACACCCCTAAGGATGTGCATTATATATACAAGATATTTCTATGCCATCTTCCCTGCTTCTTAACACTTCATCCCAGTGCTCTATCACTTTTTTCGCAATAGACGGATCGTACATAACTCCTATATTTTTCTCGATTTGCTCTTTGCAAACATTCGTGTCCATTCCTTTTCGATATGGTCTGTCTGAAATCATGGCAT
>JAKSRU010000092.1 GCA_024403475.1 Lachnospiraceae bacterium
CTACTGATAATAATGAAATGAATCTTGAAGCAAGACTTGATAAGCTTGATGAATTGATTGAAGAGCTTGAAGGTGATGATATTTCTTTAGAGGCGGCATTCGAAAAATACAGCGAGGGCATAAAGCTCGTTAAGGAATGCAATGAATCAATTGACCGAGTTGAGAAAAAGGTCCGGCTGTTGATGGATAATGGCGAAACTGAGGATTTTGAGTAATGGATACAGCATGCTTTAAGGAAGAACTTAAAAATAGAGTAGCAGAGATAGAAAATGTAATTAGCAGCTATCTTCCGGCCGAGGAAGGGATGGCTTCTAAGGTGTTTGAGGCTATGAATTACTCTGTACTTGCCGGTGGCAAGCGCCTTAGACCTATGCTTGTGCTTGAAACCTATAAAATGTTTTCCGGAGATAATTTTCCTATTATTCCTGAAGCAGTCAGCGCGGCAATGGCAGCAATAGAATGCATACATACTTATTCATTGGTGCATGATGATTTGCCTGCAATGGATAATGATGAATACAGAAGAGGAAGACTTACCACCTGGAAGGTATATGGAGATGCTATCGGTATTCTTGCCGGTGACGGTTTGTTAAACTATGCATTTGAGATATTAAACAGTGCTGCGGTCAAGGAATTTGAAAAGAGTGACATTGTTATGGCTGAAAGACTTGTAAGAGCTTCAGCTGTTTTGTCAAAGAAGGCAGGAAGCTTTGGAATGATAGGCGGACAGACTGCAGATTTACTTGTGGAAGGCAAAGGTGCTGCTGTTAGTATAGATGAATTGCTTTTCATTCATAAACACAAGACTGCTTGCTTAATTGAAGCGGCATTAATGATGGGAGCTATTCTTGGCGGCGCCGGCGAAAGTGATATTAAGGCTATAGAGCAGTGCGGCTACAATATCGGTATCGCATTTCAGATTCAGGATGATATACTTGATATCATTGGAAATACAGAAGAATTAGGAAAAAAAGTCGGCAGTGATGCGGCTAATGATAAGGTAACTTATGTGACACTTAAAGGTCTTGAACAGTCTCAAAAGGATGTTGAGAAGCTGAGTAACGAAGCAGCAGAAATCCTTGGAAAAATCGATGGAGATCATGACTTTTTAGACGCATTAGTGATGTCACTGGTTAACCGGAGAAAATAATTATGTATTTAGAGAAAATAGAAAAAGCAGGCGATATAAAGAAAATAAAGCCGGAGCATTATGAGCAGCTTGCCTCTGAAATCAGAAGCTTTTTGATTGAGAAAATCAGTGTGACAGGTGGCCATCTTGCATCAAATCTGGGTAGTGTTGAATTGACAATGGCTTTGCATTTAGAGCTTGACCTCAAGAAGGATAAAATTGTGTGGGATGTAGGCCATCAGGCGTATACTCATAAAATTTTGACCGGAAGAAAAGCAGGCTTTGATACACTCAGACAGCTTGGCGGAATGAGCGGATTCCCTAAGCGCAGAGAGAGCGAGTTTGATTGCTTTGACACTGGCCACAGCTCTACTTCAATTTCAGCAGCACTCGGAATGGCTAAGGCGCGTGACGTACTCGGTCAAAACAATACCATTGTTGCTGTTATCGGTGATGGAGCTCTTACAGGCGGAATGGCATTTGAAGCACTTAATAATGCAGGCAAATGCGATAGTAATCTTATTATTATTTTGAATGATAACAAGATGTCTATATCTGAGAATGTCGGCGGAATACCAAGATATCTCACAGATATTAGAACTTCCGAGGGTTACCTTGATCTTAAAGATGATGTCTATAATAAGATTTCAGGAACTAAGACCGGTAATTCAATCGTAAATTCTATCAGAAGAGCGAAAAACAGTATTAAGTCTTTGATGAGCCCCGGAATGCTTTTTGAGGAAATGGGTGTTGTTTATCTCGGTCCTGTTGACGGACATAATATTTATGCAGTTCGTAAGGCTGTAAAAGAGGCCAAGAGACTTAAGAGAGCTGTGCTGATTCATGTTGTAACAGAAAAGGGAAGAGGATATTCACCTGCAGTAAAGCACCCGGCAAGATTTCATGGAACAGATCCTTTTGACATTGCTACCGGATTACCTAAGAAATCTTCAAACGTATCATGGACCGATATTTTCTCTACTGTCATGATAAAGCTGGCAAAGAGGGATGAAAGAATATGTGCTGTTACCGCAGCTATGCCGGATGGTACAGGCTTAAAGAGATTTTCAAATATTTATCCCGAAAGATGCTTTGATGTAGGTATTGCCGAGGAGCATGCGGTTACCTTTGCAGCAGGCCTTGCTGTCGGTGGACTTAAGCCGATTGTTGCCATTTATTCATCATTTTTACAGAGAGCCTACGATCAGATAATACATGATGTCTGCATCCAGAATTTGCCTGTTGTGTTTGCTGTTGACAGGGCCGGACTTGTAGGTAAAGACGGTGAAACTCATCAGGGAATATTTGATTTATCATATCTTTCCTGCATGCCCAATATGGTTGTATGTGCGCCTAAGAATAAATGGGAATTTTCGGATATGCTTAAATATGCTGCTGCCGAGAACAGACCTATTGCTATCAGATACCCCAGAGGTCCTGTGTATGAGGGATTAGAGGAGTTTAGAGCAGATATTGAAACCGGCGTTTCGGAGTGGATATATCGTGAAGCTGATATAGCATTGTTTGCTGTCGGAAGTATGGTTAAGACAGCTGAGAAGGTTAGAAATATTCTTAAGTCAAAGGGCTTAAATGTAAGTATAATCAATGCTCGATTTGTTAAGCCTATTGATGAGGAAGCTATACTTGAGGCAGCCAGATCACATAGTCTTATTGTGACTATGGAAGAAAATGTGCGTTCAGGCGGATATGGTGAAAAGGTATTGGATTTCATGTCATCCGAAAAGCTTGAGTCTGAATGTATGATTATCAGTCTTCCGGATAAGTTTATAGAGCATGGTTCAGTTGATGAGCTGATAAAAATATACGGCTTGGATGCTGAAACTGTTGCCGATAGAATTTCGAAAGCTTTTAATAAGTGATTATTAGCTGATATTCCTGATAATGAAAGCGGAGTTTAGTGCGCTCGCATTTCAAAGAATGAAATAGAGATTATTATGAAAGAAAGATTAGATGTTCTTCTTGTCAAGGAAGGTTATGCGCCTTCAAGAGAAAAAGCTAAAGCGATTATTATGTCCGGAAATGTATATGTTAACGGACAAAAAGAAGATAAAGCCGGAACCTTTTTTGATGAAACTAAAATAAAGTCATTAGAGGTAAGAGGTGCTGCTCCCAAATATGTGAGCCGTGGCGGACTTAAGCTTGAAAAGGCTATGGAAATATGGGGCTTTTTGCTTGATGATTGTGTCTGCATGGATATCGGTGCATCAACGGGTGGATTTACAGACTGCATGCTTCAGAAGGGTGCCAGCAAAGTATATTCTGTCGATGTAGGACACGGACAGTTGGCTTGGAAGCTTCGAAATGATCCCAAGGTGGTTGTTATGGAGCAGACCAATTTCAGATTCATGAAGCCCGAGGATATAGAGGATTCACTTGATTTTGCAAGTGTTGACGTTTCATTTATTTCGTTGACCAAAATCCTGATACCGGCAAGAAATCTGCTGAAGGCAGGCGGACAGATGGTATGTCTGATTAAGCCTCAGTTTGAAGCCGGTCGTGAGAAGGTTGGTAAAAACGGAGTGGTCAGAGAGCCTGAAACACATCGTGAAGTGATTTCGAAGATAGTAACCTTTGCGGATATGATAGGCTTTGATGTAAAGGCTGTAGATTTTTCGCCGATTAAAGGACCTGAAGGTAATATAGAGTATTTGATGCATATCGTTAAGCGCAATGATATTGATGGCGATATAGCTGCTCTGACTGAGGGTGAAGCAGAGGATAAGCTTGCATTGATGCTTGCAGATAATAAGGGGTTGGCATTTGAGAATGAATTCAAAACACTTATTGATGGCATAGTTTCACAATCCCATGAAATGTAATATTTAAATTTAGTCAACCTATGAGGGAATAGGGAATGAAAAAATTTGTTATTTACACAAATCCACATAAAGATGTTGATGAACTGGTTACTAACAGAGTTAAGGATTATTTGACTTCGAGAGGAGCAAGTATATGCGATAGTGACCAGACAGATGCTATGACTCTTGTGCTTGGCGGCGACGGTACAATGCTTCAGGCTATACGAGAGTTACCTTCAAACGGTCCGTATATCGGTATCAATTTGGGAAACTTGGGTTTTCTTACAGAGATAGAGACTGACAATATCGAGGCTTCTTTAGACAGACTTTTGACGGATGACTATGTAACAGAAAAAAGAATGTTGCTTGAGGGTAAGGTAGCAAAAGGTGGTGCCGAATCTGACGAAAAAACTATTTGGGCATTAAATGATGTTGTGCTTACCAGATGCGGCAGTCTGAGAATTCTAAGCTTTGAAATCTATGTAAACGGCAGACTTCTTCATGAGTATCTTGCAGATGGAATTATTGTTTCTACTCCCACGGGTTCTACGGGTTATAACCTTTCAGCCGGAGGACCACTTGCGAGTCCGGCTTCAGAAGTCATAATGCTTACACCTATATGTCCTCATTCACTTAATCAGAGAAGTATTATTTTATCCGGTGACGATGTTGTTGAGATTAAAATACCTATGTCAAAGGACAATCATCCTCAGGAGATGGAGGTAAGCTTTGACGGTAATAATAGTCAGTTAGTCAGAACAGGCGACAGTATTGTGGTCGGACGTTCATGCAGATATATAAATATTGCACGTCTTGGAAAAGACAGTTTTCTTGATGTACTGAACAGAAAGATGAGTGAGAAGTAATGAAGACAGTAAGACAAAAGAAGATACTGGACTTGATAGAAAAAAACAATATAGGTACTCAGGAAGAACTTGCAAGCCTTTTATGCAGCAGCGGATTCGATGTTACTCAGGCGACGGTTTCAAGAGATATACGTGAGCTTGGCTTATCTAAGGTGCCCGGCCCCGGTGGGATTCCACATTATATACTTATTACCCGCAGTCAGAGTGATATGGGAGATAAGTATATCCGAGTCCTCAAGGATGGCTTTGTGGGAATGGATATGGCTCAGAACATTCTGGTTATAAAGACTGTGTCGGGAATGGCAATGGCTGTGGCTGCGGCAATCGATGCACTTCATTTTAGTGAGGTGGTAGGCTGCATTGCAGGTGATGATACTATTTTTGTAGCTGTAAGAACTGTATCGGAAACAAGAGTATTAATGGAAAAAATCAGAGGAATGATAAGCCTTTGATATATATGGCAGGTACGGTTTCACATGACCGTATCTTCTCCGAGAAAAGCGGAGAACGGAGAGCAGTTTCGTAGGGCAGATTTTAGATGTTCTCCACGAGGAAGGCATAGAAGGAGATACTATGTTACAGAGTATTCATGTGAAAAATTTAGCTCTTATAGAAGAGTCGGAGGTGGAATTCGGCGATGGCTTTAATATCATCACCGGAGAAACAGGCGCAGGTAAATCCCTTTTGATAGGGTCTGTTAATCTTGCGTTAGGCGGTAAGTTTGAGCCTTCTTCTCTGAGAAAGGGTGCTGATAGCGGACTGGTTGAGCTTGTTTTCTACAGCAAGGATGAGCGTGTTGAGAAAAAAATGAAGGAAATGGACCTTCCTCTTGAGGACGGACAGATAATTCTTACCAGAAAGCTGACATCGGGTAAAAGCTCCAGTCGAATTAACGGTGAGACTGTAACCTTAAAGCAGGTTCAGGAGCTTGCTGAAGAGCTGATTGATATTCACGGTCAGCATGAGCATCAGTCTTTACTGAAAAAATCAAAGCATTTAGAGATACTTGATGCTTACGGTGAAGATAAAACTACTCCATTGCTTAAACAGATAAAAACTGTATATGAGGAGTGGAAGGAAGCAAAGCAGGAGCTTGAAGAAAATGATAAGGACAGAAGCGGTATAGAGCGCGAAAAGTCTTTGCTTGAATTTGAGTGTAATGAAATAGAAGCGGCAGCGTTAACCTCGGGCGAGGATTCTCTTCTTGAAAACAGATACCGAATAATGTCTAATTCGAAGAAAATTCTGGAGGCTTTGAGTGAAACCTACGGATGTACTTCGTCGGATTCGGATATGGGAAGTGCGGCGTCGGTTGGACAGGCATTAAGAAGTCTTTCGTCTGTTGTGAATTATGATGATAGATTGGGCAATTTAGAAGCACAGCTTTCTGACATAGAAGCGCTGTTAAATGACTTTAACAGAGAGCTCTCATCGTATCTTTCCGATTATGAGTTTGAAGACAGCGAGTTTGCGGAGGTTACGGAACGACTTGATCTTTTGAATGAATTAAAGAGAAAATACGGCAGAACAATTGATGATGTTCTTGAGTACTTAAATCAAAGCCGCGAAAAGTTGCTTAAATATGAAAATTTTGATGCATTTATCGAAGGACTTAAGATTAAAGAAAAGGAAGCTTATTCTAAATTAATCAGCCTTTGTGATGAGCTTGGAAAAATCAGAAAAAAGCTGGCGGCTGAGCTTGCTGAAAAGCTTAAGGCGGCATTGGTTAATCTTAATTTCCTGACTGTTGAATTCAGTATTGAGGTTGAGAAGACTGATAAGCCCGGTCTTAAAGGAATGGATGAGGTTGAATTTTTGATTTCAACAAATCCCGGTGAAGCATTAAAGCCACTTGGAAATGTTGCTTCCGGAGGTGAGCTTTCAAGAATAATGCTGGCAATTAAGACTGTCCTTGCGCGTAAGGATCATATCGATACTTTGATATTTGACGAGATTGATTCGGGTATCAGCGGACGTACAGCGTGGAAGGTATCTGAACAGCTCGGCCTTTTAGGTAAGGAGCATCAAGTATTGTGTATTACTCATTTGCCTCAGATTGCAGCAATGTCTGATGTGCATTTTGTTATCGAAAAGAGCGCATCAGATGATACTACCAGGACGGTTATCAGAGAGATTGAAGGTGAGGAGAGTGTATCCGAGCTCGCAAGGCTTTTGGGAAGCGATGAGGAATCTGAAGCTGCGTTGACTAATGCACGAGATATGAAGAAAAAGGCACTTGATTTTAAGCAGGGTAACAGCTGACTTGTACAACATCTGAATAGCAGTTTTGTTAAGAATATATAGGGCGACTAAAGTATTATATTAGCCATGATGACGAGGATAGTATGCATCCGTTTCATAGAATGAAATGAAGATTTTTATGCAAAATGAATCGTTATCATGGCTTGTTTTATGTAAAACTGACAAAACTATCGGAAATGCTTTGATTAGTTTGTTTGATTTGAAAGTTCATAGCAAATTTGATTTGTGATATAATCGCGTATTGTTGGTTATTATATGTGTTTTTATTAGGCTCCTTGAAGGAGCTTTTATTAAGAGGATTTTTAAGATGATACAGAAGAGAGAAGACGTAAGAAATGTAGCAATTATCGCCCACGTTGACCACGGTAAGACTACTCTTGTAGACGAGCTCCTTAAGCAGTCAGGTGTATTCAGAGAGAACCAGGAAGTTGCAGAGCGTGTAATGGACTCGAATGATATCGAAAGAGAAAGAGGAATTACAATTCTTTCAAAGAATACAGCTGTAACCTATAAGAATACCAAGATTAATATCATTGATACTCCCGGCCATGCTGATTTCGGCGGTGAGGTTGAGCGTGTACTTAAGATGGTAAACGGTGTAGTTCTCGTAGTTGATGCTTTTGAAGGTGCTATGCCTCAGACTAAGTTCGTTCTTAGAAAGGCACTTGAACTTAAGCTTCCCGTAATAGTATGTATCAACAAGATTGACAGACCTGAAGCAAGACCTGATGAGGTTGTAGATGAAGTTCTTGAGCTCTTCCTTGAGCTTGATGCTGATGATGCACAGCTTGATTGTCCTTTCGTATTTGCTTCAGCAAAGGCAGGTATCGCTTCTCTTGATTCGTCAGAGCAGGGTACAAGTATGGAGCCTCTTTTTGAGACAATTCTTGATTATATTCCCGCTCCTGAAGGAGATCCCGAAGCAGGTACTCAGGTACTTATTTCAACCATCGATTACAACGAGTATGTCGGCCGTATCGGTGTAGGTAAGGTTGATAACGGTGTAGTTAAGGTTAATCAGGAGGTTGTAATCTGTAACCATCACGATCCCGAGAGAAAGATGAAGGTTAAGGTTTCTAAGCTTTATGAGTATGACGGACTTGCAAAGGTTGAGGTTACTGAGGCCGGAATCGGTTCTATAGTTGCGATTTCAGGAATAGCTGACCTTAAGATTGGTGATACTCTTTGCTCACCTGATGATGTTA
This sequence comes from Lachnospiraceae bacterium, assembly GCA_024403475.1. Taxonomy (GTDB): domain Bacteria; phylum Bacillota; class Clostridia; order Lachnospirales; family Lachnospiraceae; genus AC2028. The sequence continues at coordinate 8,282 of JAKSRU010000092.1, forward strand.
ATCCTATTCCTTTCCAGAAGATTTCAGAGCCCACTATTTCAATGGACTTTATGGTAAATGATTCACCTCTTGCAGGACTTGAGGGTAAGTTTGTAACCAGCCGTCATATCCGTGAGAGATTGCTCAAGGAGCTTAACACAGATGTATCTCTTCGTGTTGAAGAGACTGAGGATACAGATAGATTTAAGGTTTCAGGTCGTGGTGAACTTCATCTTTCTGTACTTATTGAAAATATGCGTCGTGAAGGCTTTGAGTTTGCTGTATCTAAGGCAGAGGTTTTGTACAAAACTGATGAGAACGGTAAGAAGCTTGAGCCTATGGAGCTTGCATATATCGATGTACCTAATGAGTTCACCGGCGCTGTAATTGAAAAGCTTGGTACTCGTAAGGGTGAGATGAGAAATATGGGTGCTATTTCAGGCGGAACCTATACAAGACTTGAGTTCTCTATTCCTTCAAGAGGACTTATCGGATATCGTGGAGATTTCATGACCGATACCAAGGGTAACGGAATCCTTAACACTGTATTTGACGGATATGCTCCTTATAAGGGAGATATTTCTTACAGAAAGCAGGGTTCACTTATCGCTTTTGAAAATGGTGAGGCTATTACCTATGGTCTTTTCAATGCACAGGAAAGAGGAACTCTTTTCATCGGTGCAGGCGAAAAGGTATACGGTGGAATGGTAGTTGGTCAGACCGGTAAGCAGGAGGATATTGAGGTTAATGTCTGCAAGAAGAAGCAGCTTACTAACACAAGATCTTCAAGTGCTGATGAAGCACTCAGACTTACCCCTCCCAAGGTTATGAGCCTTGAGCAGGCCCTTGATTTCATTGAGACAGATGAGCTCCTTGAGATTACTCCTACCAAGCTTAGAATCAGAAAGAAGATTCTTGATCCCAGACTTCGTAAGAGAGCAGGCTTTGCAAACAACCAGTAGTATAATTATTGCTATTAACTGCGGTTAGGGTTGACAATAACATTTATTAAGCATATAGTAAATCATAGTTAGATAGAGGTTGCGTTATTTATCAGTATTCGTTTGGATGCAGCAGAGCAGTTGATGAACGTTGAAAGGGGATAACGCCGAAGGGATAAAATCACTGCAGTTTTATTACCTGGGCATGCGATTAAGAGTCGTATGACTGTCACTTCAGGAGAAGTGGGGCGCTATCATTTTGATCAAGTCTATTGGTCGGCGCTCATTTATGGGCGCCGTATTTTTGGTTTGAGGGAATGTAGAGTCTTATCCCAATTATTTTTTCTTAATTTAAGGAGGTTTTTGTTTATGTCTATTTTTACTGGATCAGGTGTAGCTATTATTACTCCCATGAAGGCTAATGGAGAGATTGATTATCC
>JAKSRU010000093.1 GCA_024403475.1 Lachnospiraceae bacterium
CTCTTATTAGGCAACTTTGCCCCCAGCTTTGCACCAATGATGGTGATAACTGAGGACAATGCATCCGATAAATTATTAACTGCATCAAGAATTATAGCTATAGAATTTGAAAACAAACCTATTAATGCTTTAAGACCCGCCAATAACAGATTTGTACCTATTCCTATAAAACTGGTGCGTACAATTGCTTTTTCTCTGGTCACTACAGCTGATTCCTGTGACGCTTTTCCCATTAATTTACCTCTTAAATGTTTACAAGAATCTTATGCAGTATGGTGTATAACTGCATGGCTTCCTCTGCTGTAATATTAATACACTCTGCAATTTTATTAGGGACAGTGATAGCCTTCTCCCTCAATTTTTCACCGGCTTCAGTAATAGTGACAGTCAATACTCTCTCGTCCTTCTCGGAGCGCTTTCTTGTCACCCAACCCTTTTTCTCCATAGTCTTAAGAAGCGGAGTAAGAGTCCCTGAATCGAGATATAGAAATTCGCCTAATTGCTTAACCGATAATTCCTTCTGCTCCCACATAACCATCATAGCGATATACTGGGTGTAGGTCAAATCCATCTCGTCCAAAAACGGCTTATAGTGTCTTACAATTTCCTTGGATACAGCATATAAGGGAAAACACAGCTGATTATCAAGCTTAAGAATATCGTATTCGCCACTCATAAATTTTACCTGCTAAAAAAACTACAGCTGACCTTTGATGTATGAAAGGATGATATCCTTGGGTGCAAAACCAACCTTTGTATCAACCTTCTCGCCATCCTTAAGAAGTACAAGTGCGGGAATACTTGAAACACCATAGCTCTCTGCCAATTCGGGGCATTCATCTACATCAACATTATAGAAAGCTACCTTGTCGCTAAGCTCGTCAGATACATCCTCCAATACAGGTGCAAGCATTTTGCAGGGTCCGCACCATGCTGCTGAAAAATCAATGAGAGCTACGCTCTGAGCCTTTACTTCTGCAATTTCCTTATCAGTAATCTTCTTAACCATTTTCCTATTCCTCCGATAATCTGTATTTATGTATTACTTATCTCTAGCATATCTAATAATTTACTTACTTTTATTTTTCAGTATAATCTACTTCTTCTTTTTATCTGCAAGATAGCTGACTGCTGAAAGTGCAGCCACATTTCCTTCTCCTGCAGCCTTAATATACTGGTATGGAGCACCGGTAATATCTCCGCAGGCGAACAAGCCGGGAAGATTGGTCTTAAGAGCACGATCCACTACTACATGATTGTCCTGAATCTCAAGTCCGGGAACCAGCTGTGAGGGTGCAACACTTTCTCTTAATATAAAAATTCCGTTGGCCTCTATGCATCCGTTATTTAGGGCAAGTACCATCTGATTGTCAATCTTGCCAATTCGAACAGGAGTCGCATCCTTCATTACCTTCACCTTGTCACTAAGGCTTGTTTCCTCCTGATACATAGGAAGATAGATAACCTCGTCAGCTACCTCCGCAAGGAAATCAGCTTCCTTTTCCTCTTCCTTGGAATAACCGATTACTATTGCACGCTTTCCCTTATACAAAGCAGCATCACAGGTTGCGCAGTAGCTTACGCCTCTTCCGAGATTTTCCAGTTCCCCGGGAAAAGGCTTTGCTACTGACATACCACAGGCAAGGATCACGGAATCTGCTTCATACATACCTTCATGACTCTGTATTGCGAAATAATCTCCCATTGCATAGACGGTATTGGCACGGTCCTCAGTGATTTTGATATCCATAGCTTCCATATGCTTGCGGAACTGTTCCTGCATCTGTTCTCCGGATACTTCAGGGAGACTAAGATAATTCTGTATGGTATGCGCTGATTCTATTTTCGAACTTAAATTATTGCTTCCGAGCAACAAAATATTTTTATTGCGAACCTTAGCTGTAATAGCAGCCTCCAAACCTGCAGGGCCTGTACCGATAATTGCTATATCGTATCTCACTGTACCAATACCTCCTCTTTTACTAAATTAACCTTAAATCAAAGCCTCAACACACTTAGCCAGCTCCTTCATATCCGTTGTGGGCTCAAATCTGGCTACAACATTTCCCTCTCTGTCTACTACAAACTTGGTAAAATTCCATTTGATATCAGGGTTGTTCTTGTAGTCCTTGTCGATACCCTTAAGCATTGTACTCATTGCTATGGCCTTAACGCCCTTACCGAAGCCCTCAAAGCCCTTCTGTGACTTAAGATAGGTGAACAATGCAATTGCATTCTCGCCGTTTACATCAGCCTTCTTCATCTGAGGGAACTGAGTGTTGTATTTAAGAGTGCAAAACTCATGAATCTCTTCGTCGGTACCGGGGGTCTGTCCGGCAAACTGGTTGCAAGGAACATCGATAATCTCAAGGCCCGCCTCATGATACTTTTCATACATCTCCTCGAGAGGCTTGTAGTGAGGGGTGAAGCCGCAACCGGTAGCAGTGTTAACAACTACGATTACCTTTCCCTTGAACTGATCGAGCTTGAGCATTTCTCCATTTGCCTGTTCTACTTCATAATCATAAATATTCATATTTTTCTCCTTTGTAATTGTGATAAATTAAATTGTGTGCAACTGTTATTTGATGTTTAGATTGTACACAATCTTTTTTTATTCGTCAATACCCTTTCAAAAAAATTTTTATCGGCATCTTCCTATCCGCTGCAGTACAATTCACACACAAAAAAACGGATAAGAGGAAATCCTCCTATCCGTAAAAAAACATCTTTAATTCAACTTACATCACCACTCGGTTCTTGCCGGAATTTTTACCTTCATATAATAGCTTGTCTGCGCGCTGTATCCATCTGTCTACTGACTCATCCACTGTACAGCTGCTGACTCCCACCGTTATGGTAACACTAATGGTTTTATCCTCATAAACAAACTCTTTATCTGCTACCGCCTGTCTGAGTCTTTCCAACAAAGCTTCCTTATCAATCGAATTTGATGCTGTTATGAGGAACTCCTCACCACCCCATCTGGCATATGTACACTCAGAACAAACCTCCTGCAGTATATCTGCCACACCTATCAACACCGCATCACCTGCGTTATGCCCATAGATGTCATTTACCGCCTTAAAGTTGTCTATATCAAAAATGGCCACCCAGTGTTTCGTAGCATCCTTTGCATCAATCTTCTTGAGCTGATCCATCATAAAATGACGATTATAAAGTCCTGTAAGCCTGTCAACCATGGCCTGCTCTTTCAGCTTTCTCTCATACTCCCTGACAAGCTTAACCATAAGCGATGAATAGAATATCAGCAGTAATAAAACCCACAAAGAGTTAAGTCCCAGCAAAATGACAGATATTTTTCTGTCTATCTCATATATCGACCCGCTTACCAGTACGTACTCTGTGCAGCCGTAATAAGTAACACCTATCAGAGCGCTGTAAAGAATCGGACGCGATTTTCTCATATTGAGCTGTTCACCGAGGTAATCAAAGTAGAATAACAGCGGTATCATTGACAGACAGTAAACCTGAAAGCCCGAATTCAGGCCCACGCATATTGTAGCCACAAACATATACGCAATTATTATCAAGTATAAGGATGCAACATATGCCTGAAGCTTCTTTTTCCAAATCAAAATATAAGCGATTGCGTAGTAAAGCAACGCACCTAAGGATATTTTCCAAAGATAGGTTGCTCCTGCATATCTGAAAATCACGACAAAGAAGACCACATATAATGCAATTAACGAGTTAACAATATAGGCAAGTCTTTGCATTTTTTTCATTAACTTATCCATAAGCAGTCAACTCCTTATATCTAAAGCAAGCCTCTTAATTCCATACTGTTACTGTCATCAAACATACCTGTTACAGCTTAAATGCTGTTCCGGTAAACACTGCGCATAGTCTGTCCAGGCCGTCCTTCACCTCAACCTCGCAAAAGGTAGTAGTTTTACCGCTGCGAATAACCTTAGAAGTAGCAATCAGTTTGTCTCCTTTGGCCGGAACCAAAAAGGTAATATTAGAATCCATTCCGACTGTGATTTTGTGTACATTATTTACAGAAACTGCAAAAGCAAAATCAGCCAATGTAAAATATACTCCACCCATAACCGATCCTGCAGCATTCAGATGATTCTCGCCAACAGTCATACTGCAGATTGCATAATCCTCACCAATTTCATCAATCACCATACCGTTGGTGGTTGCAAATTTATCCTTGCTGAAAAACTCTCTTGCATCCTCAACACTGTTAAATACCATTGTCATTCTCCTTAATATATCCGTAATCAGTCATATAACCTAGCAGGATAAATCAATATACGCCCCTGTAACTCCTCCGCCCAGGTTCATAGTTTGAAATGTTGAAAAATCAATGCCGGCAGAATCGATTTCTATAATACTGCTACTCTGCGCCTTTGCAACCTGATATAATTTAGGATCGTATTCCATCAGCTTGCTTTCGTCCGCGGAGGGCACGACATCTCCGTTGGACATACTTCTAAACACTGATATGGCCTTCATCTGTTCCTTGGCAAACTTAGCCTGAGCCTCTTCCTGACTCTTAATACAGCGTTTGTCCAGCTCCATTTTATAAAAAAGTAAATCCTTTTACTCTCTATATTATTATATCGTCATTACAGGTAAATTGTATTAGGAAAAATTATTAATCACGATTAATTTCCTGAGCTTTTGTAGTACCTGATACTGTATCTCCAGAACAGATAAGCCAAAAGATACAATACAACACCAACCACCGGTGTTAAATACATATAAATATCCGGATAGTACATCATATCTTCCTTACGAAGTAAAAACTGTGCCGGAAAATAATTTACAAAGGCAAAGGGTACAATATATATCATAAAGAACTGAATTCCCTTATGGTAAATACTGATAGGATAGCCGGCAAATTTTCTTCCGTTGTAATAAAACAGTTCCTTGATGCTTCCTGTTTCCAGGAGGTAAATGTTTAAGGTTGCCAGGAATAAGAATATTGCTCCCTGGATTAATACACCTCCGATGATTGCTGCGATGTAATAGGCTATAGTCTGAAAATTCCAGACAATTCCGACTCTGCCGGCAGAAATAATGAACAGTGTGATACCCAGACCTCCATGTCCTACTGCCGCGAACCAGTCTGCATTTGCAAATATCAGCTGAAACAATAAACCTCTCGGTCGCAATATAAATCGGTCAAAGGTTCCGTTTCGGACTATTCTCCAAAAATCTCTAAGCCCCGTAAAGAAAATAATCAAAATTCCGTAAGTTACAAACAATAAGCTATACAGGAACAACAGCTCATACATATTCCATCCGTTAAGGACATCGAATTTTAGCAGCGTAAAATATATTACCAGTATACCTGTAGCCTCTCTGCAAAATACCGCAAGAGAAGCAAGTACTGCATTTACGCGGTACTGAAACCAAGAATGAAAAATCATCTTGGTATAGACCCAGGCTAAGCTTAAGGTATTTTTCTTTGTATTCATATCTGTCTTTAGCCTCCCTGTACCACGATTTTCTTCTGTCCCTTTTTCCAGAAAAAGGCACCTGCCATAAGCAATACAAATATCCAAAAGGCCTGCATCGCAAAACGGATAAAAATTTCCTTAATGCTCAACTGACCTAAGTATATCTGCACCGGCGTAAAATATATGTATGAAAACGGTGTAAATTTCAGAACACCCTGCATCCAATTCGGCATGAACCACAACGGAATCATAGATCCGGACAATACATTCACGAACACATCCTTGATAGTCATTACAGCCCATACATTTAACATCCAAAAGGACATCATCTGCATAAGAAAGCTGATGCTCCACAAAACAAAATATCCAAATAACGTGCTGACCAAAAACAGAATAAACATCGGTGCACTTACCGGAGCTTCCATTCCCATAATCAATACCGAAACTACAAGTGCAGGAACAAAGTGGAAAACCAACTGAAATAAACTGCTGCCCAAATTACTTGCAAGCATTCTTCCGTGAAAGCTTACCGGCAGCAAAAGCTCTGTTGCAATGCTTCCATCCTGCAATTTATCCGGAAGGTAGAAATCATTTACCTTAAATACTACCGACAGTCCCATAGACAAAATAAAGTTGGTCGTCACCATAGACATCGTGATTCCATCCACTTCTGCCCTACCGCCATACAGTGCCTGATAGATTTCCCAGAAAATAAAAATTCTGAGGATAGTATTGAAGATTCCCATAAAATGGTCGAAGCGATATGCACTTTTTTGCAGAAAGCTTTTCTTTGCAAAAGCCAAATATGCACGTAGCATACTACACCTCCCCATTGTACATTTTTTGAATAATGCTTTCGATTTCCGGCTCAGAAACCGTCAAATCACGAATACTGTATTTTTGCAGTAAATTATTCATCAAATCATTGATATTTACCTGATTGTTATCAAAAGAAAGACTCTTCTTACGATTCTCAAGATTATCAATGGTTACACCTTCTATGCCTTCCAACTCCTCCTCTTGATTAAGCTCTACGATAAGTCTTCTCTCAGTACCGTATTTTTCACGAATACTCTGCAGGGAGCCATCATACATCTTGCTGCCCTTGTCGATAATAATCAGACGATTGCAGGTTTTTTCGATATCCTGCATATCATGAGTTGTAAACAGCATAGTCACCTGATCCTGCGCATTCAATTCTCTGATGAATTCACGAATGGTTTCTTTTCCGAGAACATCCACACCTATGGTCGGTTCATCAAAAAATACAATCTCCGGAGAATGTAAAAGTGCCGCTACAATATCCGCTCTCATTCTCTGACCTAAAGAAAGCTGACGCACCGGCTGATTCACGAAGCCTCCCATATCAAGCATATCGACAAAACGATTCAGGTTCTTTTTATAAACATCCTCTTTTATAGAATAAATAGCCTTTAACAGTTCAAAGCTGTCTATTACCGGCAGGTCCCACTGAAGCTGTGATTTCTGTCCGAATACTACTCCTATTCTTGCAACATATTCCTTGCGCTGCTTGTATGGAATATAACCGTTTACACTGATTTTTCCCGAATCAGGATACAGTATTCCGGAGAGCATTTTTATGGTGGTGGATTTGCCCGCACCATTAGGACCTATAAAGCCTACCATTTCACCCTTTTCAATCTGAAAGCTGATATCCTTAACGGCCTGCTTCTTCTCATATTTCGGTGCCACCAGATTCATAAGCATTCCCGCAACACCCGCACTTCTTTTGTTAATACGAAAGCTTTTGGAAACCTGCTCTACATCGATAAAACTCATCTTTCCCCTCCTACCATGGCTTTTATTGTGTCCACCAGATTTCCGTCCGTCATTTTTACTGTAAGAATTGTCGTCTGTGATGTAATATGAGACAAAATCTCTGCTGCGGAAATATGATGTGAATGAAAGGTAATGGTGAGATGATTATTGTCTAATTCATAGTGAAGAATGGGCATATCCTCAAAGCTGGGGATTTCACCTTCGAAGCTTAACTCGCACTTTTTTATGGGAGCATATCTTTGGAGAAGCATATTCTTGTCTCCGTAATAAACAACCCTACCCTGGTCCAGTAACAGAATTCGGTCGCAGGTTTCAGCAATCTCCGACATATCATGAGAGCTGATCAGCACAGTTGCTCCCTTTTCTTTCTTTTCCAGAATCAACTGCTTCAGGCATTCCTTGGCATTTAAGTCCAAGCCTATTCCGGGCTCATCCATAACGCAAAGCTCGGTCTCTCTTAGGAATACCAATCCCAGCTCGGCTCTTCGGCGTTGTCCCAGGGACAAAACTCTCGGACTGCTTTGCAGATATTCCTCAAAGCCTAAAATCCTTCCGAGTCTCTCGTATCTTTGCCGAAAATCATTTTCCTTCATGCCGTAAATGAGCTTTTGCTCCAGAAAATTCTGTTCTATGCTGAGTTCACTTTTCATTAAAGGAAAATCCGTAAACAAAAAGGAGAGTCTGTTTCCGTTCCTTTTGCGATTCTTAACAGGCTCCTTATGGAAGGTATATACCTCTCCCTTTTCCGGTTTTAGAAGACCGCATAAAAGCTTTAGAAAAGTAGTCTTTCCCGCGCCACTGGTTCCGATAATACCCACAACTGTTCCTTTTGGAATGCAGACATTTACGTCCTTCAATATGAATTTTTCTGTTTCCTTAAAAATAATCATGCTTCCTACTCATTCATTACAACAAAAAACATACCCCCCAGGGCTTTATAGGCACAAGGGGGATGGGATAAACAACCATTATTGTGGGATAAACACATTTACACAAAAGAAACCATCTTCTTCATAGAAATCATACATCCCCTCATATTGGGATACTATTTCCTTAACCCTTTGAATTCCAAACCCATGGCTTTCCTTCTCTGCCTTTGTCGTTTTTAGTTCAGGGTTATGCTCCAATACAGAGCTTACTATGCGGTTCTTTACGGATATTCCTTCGTAGCCCTTCTTACGGAATACTTTAATGCGGATTTCCTTCTCTTTTTCTGTTTTAGAGGCTTCAATTGCGTTATCCAAAAGATTCGCTATCAGTGCAGACAAATCCACTCCACTGATTTTTTCAAAGGGCACCTGATCAATCTGTGCCTTCACATCTATTTTTTCATTTCTCGCCAAGGTCAATTTCTCATTGAGCACGAGATTTAAGATTGCATTGCCGGTTTCAACATAGCTATGCACATTGTTTAATCGATCCAATATCTCAGAGGTATACTGCATTGCTTCCTGATTTTGTCCTTTTTCCAAAAAGGAGGCAATTACCATCAAATGATTTCGCATATCATGCTTTAGCTTTCTGGCATTTTCATGCAGGGAACGAATCTGCGTCTGTTGCTTTTCTATTTCCTCCATCTGCCACTCATAGCTGCCCAACAAAAGCTCCTGCTCCTTCACCTTGGTATGAAGCTCCAACAGCTCTTCCCTAAGGACGTCCTCTTTGCTTTCTCTTCTCACTCGTTTATTCCCTCATATATTTCAAAATCAGATTCTTGGCATCCTTGGCATAAGCCTTACCTACGGGAAGGAGTTCTCCGTTCTCCATCAGTATTTCCTCTGCCATCATGGTTTTAATATGCTCCTGATTTACCAAAAAACCTTTGTGAATTCGGATGAACCCGTCTCCCTGCAAAGTATTTTCCACCATGGTCATAGTGCTTCGAATACGATAATTTTCATCCTTCAAGTACACACATAAATAGTTGCCCTCTGCTTCAAAATAATACAAATCCGAAAGGGGTACAAAGAAATCTCCGCCTTCACTTCTAAAATGAAATCTCTTTTCTTTGGTGGATATTTCACCCTCGCAATCTGCCAAAACCTCCGGAAGTTCCTTCTCCATATAGTTTTTGCGCACAAACGCAAAGGGATGAAACTTAAAGCTGTCATAAACAAACTCATCATGCGCTGTAATAAATACAAGAAGACACTTTTTACCCTGCTGATTCATACAATCAGCTACCTCAAGACCGCTTATCCCGGGCATATCAATATCCAAAAAAACGACATCCGGCTCCTCTGTTTCCATGGCTGCCAAGAGCTCTTCACCACTTAAAAATTGATTCGTCTCTATATCGTGGTCAAACTTATGAACCTGCTCGGTTATTTTTTTTAGCATTTCCTGCTCATCATCACAAATAAATATCTTCAT
>JAKSRU010000094.1 GCA_024403475.1 Lachnospiraceae bacterium
AATCACCAATAAACTAATAAACTGATCAGAACCAATTCCACAGCGACTTCTTTTTCTGCACAGGCTCTATACCCATGATTTCAAAAAAGGTCTTTTTCAAGGCTTCTCCGTTATCCTTATTGAGCTTTACCTTGCGCTGTGTTCCGTTCGTGAAATAAAGAGTAATAGCGTCACCACCGGAAGTGGTGGCAACATCAGGATTATCCAGACCAAGCTCTGCTACCTTGTCACGAATTACCTGCCAGGTTGCTTCATCAACCTTACTCTCCGGATAGCGTGTATGCTTACCGTTTTCAGGATAATAGCAGAAGAAATAATACTCTCCGACTGCATCCTTATCCTGAGTACACTGGAACGAATATCGATCCTTACCATCTTTTTTGCCTATCTCTACATAGACGCCATTTATAACCGGCGGAGTGTATGTCGGTATCTCTCTTCCAATCGGGTCAACCAACTCTGTAAGTATTGTACTCAACACACGGAATCGCTCATAATCCGGACTATAATAGTTCTTTCTGACGAGCTCTCCGTCTATCTCCCATGTAAGAGCAAAATCAAAGGTATCTCCACCGTCAAGCACCTGTTCTCCGGCGATAGCGCTGAATAAACCTTCTGTTGCAGACGGAGAATACTCCTCCAATACCGGATAAAGCAGCTCCACCGCATCACATATCGATTTCCAATCATCCTCAGTAATACTTACATGCTCTTTTGTGCTGATATCGTCAGCCCAGTTTTCCGTAACCTCAGGATAATAACGGGCCTTTACTATTTCGCTTTCATTTACTTCAACGAAAAATTCTGCCCTGGCCATTGAACCGCTGCTCCAGCCATATTCAACTCCACGAAGAATTGCATTATTATAATCCATCACATTATTCTCCCCACCATTTGGCGTGCCCTGAAAAAGATTATTCGGACTTGTACACCCTGTCAAAAAGATTCCGAGCAATAGAATCCCTGACAGCAATGGGAGCAGGAATTTAATGTATTTCTTCATACCTGTGATTCCCCCTTGAATATTCTACTTATGTCTCTATTGTATCATAACGGAACATATCATGATTAAATCTTCTATGTAGTGCTTTCAAAATATAAGCAAGATTGTCTTTTTTTACTACACCTCGGGTACAACGATTCCGGTCTTGGCTGCCATGATTGCCAGTTCAGTACGGCTGTTACATGCAGTTTTTTGGAGCAGATTATTCAGGTGAACACGCTCTGTTCCATAGCTTATATTCAGCAGTTCGCTGATTTCCTTGTCCGAATAGCCTGCTGCCACGCATCTTAATACATCAATCTCGCGGTCGGTAAAATCTGTACTTTTTGCTTCACCTAAAAATACAACCGGTGAACGGTCGGGGAATACACTCTCTCCGGCCATCGTTCTGTCCATAATAGACAGAAGCGGCTCATCCTGCACTTCCTTGTACCAGAAGGAATCCACTCCGGCCTTTCTCGCCTTATTGATAAATGAGCCGTCAGGCATAGAGGTGACAATCAAAATTTTAATCTCCGGATAAGAGCTCTTGATTCTCGCAGCTGCATCGATTCCGTTTATTCCGGTGCTCATCACCACGTCCATCAAAATAAGATCGATGGGCATCTTGGCACAGTAAATATCTGCAACCGACGCTGAATCCACACTTGCCGCCACTTCATAGTTTTGGGAATTTTTAATTATGTTTTCAAAAAGCTGACGAGGCATCGCCTGATCGTCTACAATTAAAACCTTATATGCCATATTCTTAACCTTTTTCAACAAACTTATTTGCTTAGCCTGTTTTCAAAAACTTTCTACATGATTTCAAAACTTATTTTTTCAAGTACAAAGTCAATACAAATCGAGGAACGGATTCTATCGTCATACTTCCGCCATTTTTTTCTGCCAGTGACCGCAGCAGAACCAATCCGCCGCGCTCATTAATCTCCTTCTTCGGAGCCTTACCGTTATTCGTATACTCAGCCAGAATTTCTGTCTCCGTTTCCTCAATTCGGATAGTCAGTTCATCTCCATGAGCATGTCGTATTGTATTGGTCAGACACTCATGAATACCTGTAACAATAATGTGTCGCTGAGGCTCTGATTCCGTCATCCTGCCGATAATATTCGTCTTGATATCAAGCTTTTGTGCTGTATCCATAATCACTGCAAATTCATCAGTCACAGTATTTACTGTCTCCTGCTTTAAGTATTGCAGGTTGTTACGAAGGACAGTCTCGATGGTTGCACGTTCTTCCTCACTGCCACCCGACAGAATATATCTCTTGGAAGCCAAAAGATTAGCTCCTAACTCGTCATGAATTTTGACCTTGGCCTCTAAAATTTCCTTTGCAGCAATTGATTCTACTATCTGCTTTCCGTAGAGAGTCAGCTCCTCATTAAGCTTTGCCACGGTCCTTTGCTTTTCTTCCAAAAGCTTGGTGCTTTGGTATTGCTCTGTAATATCAACTATCGACAGCATTCGAAGGTTACTATCCTTCTCCCTCAAGGCTCTGTCATGGAAGGTGTAGACCTCACCGTTTTCCAATTTAATGATATTACCCTTTTCTATCTGCCTGCTTCCGGCAGTAATTTTATACAAAAAAGAGCTTGCATTTAATAATGCCTCACCGGTGTATTCTCTGCAGATTTTTTCCACCTGATGATTTTTCAAAACAATTTGGCCATTGGATTCATAGCAGCAAATTCCGATAGGCAGATTATCAACCGCTTCCTTGATGGAGTCGGCTGTAATGTTTTTGCTGACCCAACTGCTGTTGTATAGAGCCATGCTTAATTCCGCAATTGTAATTACCAACAGGACAAGCAACAAATAAATAAACGGTATCTCTTCAAACGCCTTTTCCACATCCCTGAAATCACCTGCAACATAGGTACCCGAGATGCTGTCAAAAATAATCTGAACGATTAAATACAAGAAGGCGCAGATCGGAGCTGCTCCGACAATACCCTTCCACTGCTTGTGCATGATACTGTAAACTATGATTGCTGTCGACATCAGGAAAAGGATAACCGCATACAAGCCTAAAATACTCTGCGCAAAGGGCGGCAAATTGATAAATGTAATCATAATCTGTCACCGCCTCTCTCAAAGGACAGTGCCAATATACTGTCCTGATTGTTTTCGGTTTTAACTATTTTTCCATGGCAGGCAACCAACTCCCTGCTCGACCAATTATCGATGAAGGAACAATCCGGAATATCCGTGAGCATTCTGATAGAGATGATTCCACTCCTCTCTGCCACGGTAACTGATAACATAGAAATTTTATTTAAGACATATTCTGCAACAGTCTCAAAGAAATCATAGACAAGGACCGCCGCATCAACCGATATCTCCCCATCAATCAAAAAATTGACACTCACATTTATCTGATTTAATTCCAGATAATTAACCGATTCTGCGATGGCAGTATAAATTTCTGCTGCGGAGATTTTATCTTCACTTTCACGAAGCAGCTCTAAGTTACTGCGACGCTTAATATATGCATTGTAAACGACGATCTTTTTGAGTCGTTTAGTAAAATCCGTCTCACTGTCGGTCAAAAGATTTTCTATTTGAGTAAGCTGCGAACTGACGATTCTCGCAATACGGTCGTACACTCTGTTACGAGCATCGATTGCTGCCTTTTCCTCTTTCATCGCATTTTGAGTAGTAAGATAATGATTTCTCGCATTAATCTGTCCGATGGTTTCGGCAATCTGTCTGTTTAAGGTATTAACCGCAGACAAATCCACAGCCCAGGTCACTGAGCCTCCCGAAATATCAGATTTGCGCACGAGTGTTTCCTCTGAAGGTGAAAATACAGCCTCTGCTCCCTTGGTGCGATAAACATCCCGCCCGGTAATATCACGAATGACTGCAGGAAGATCAGTCTCCTGAAAAATACGGGTATAACTGGTATTTACCGTAATCAATCCTACCTGCATGCAGGCTTCCAGTATAAATATGCCACAGATAGCATAGATTTCCCCTACATTCCAAAGCTTTATTCCATGTATGCTCGGACCAATCTCTGTCTCATAGGAAAGCCACAAAAACAGGCAGATACATACTACAATTGCAAGCCGGAGAATTTTACGTTTTGAAATAGATACTCGACATTTGTTAAAAAGAATAATAAACGCTGCCAGCAGCATACCTCCTGAGTATGCGTAATATATGTACAACAAAACGCCTGCTGTCGATGTTTTTATGCTGTCTGTCAGTGAATCATCCAAACGCATAAAGAGCTGGTGAAAATCATTGGTCATAATCAAGGCTGCAAGCACAATAGTCGGAACTGCAAGCAGCCAATATAGGGGACGCTTCGGCTCTTCCTTCTGACGATTTATAAATAGGGTAAGATATAAAAATAAAAGCGGAATAACCAGCATCGGAATAAAATACGCGTACCAAAGATATCTGTTATTTCCATCTGTGAGTCTGTATCTGCAGATTTGCAGCAGGAAATAAACCTCCATGGTACCCACTATTCCCCAGTAGGTGGTCCTGATTCGTCTCTCAATAATCTGATTCTTTACCAGCAATCCCCAGACAAGAACCATTACGCCATAAAAAAGCTGGCTGAAGCAATCTACATAATCCGCCTTCCATAGAAGAATGTGAAGTATGCCGCCCACAATAAAAACTGTGGTAAAGCTTAACATTCTGATGTATCGCTCCATCGGCATACCCCCCTTTCAGCGAATTTTATCAATAACAATTACAAACTGATGAACTATGAAATTTTTGATAAATTAACGCAATTAGTTAATAATAATCCAATCACAGCCTGCTGCCTGCATCGCAGTAAGGTAATCTGTCATATCCTGATCCATGGTGCAATTTACATAGTAGGCAGAGTTATAATCGCCACCTTCATCAAGGTAATTTCCATACAGATGACTGAAGGTGCAATCTGTATAGCTGACATATGAATTGCTCATCCAGAACAGATTCCATCCATCAATATCTCGGAAGGTACAATCGTAAGCCTTCAAATCTGCATAGTTCATATTTACTGCGCCATAAGTGCAGTCATGAATAACAGTATCTCTCATCTCAATACCATAAGATGAATACAGCACAAGTCCGGTTGCTCCACATCCGTACAAATCACATCCATTGATGACAACATCATTGCAATATGTCAGATATACTACATCACCTGAGCAGGTGCTTTCCGGCTGTTCAACATGGCCAATGATGAGATTATTAAGTGCAAGTCTGCCGCAATTTACAAAATCAATTACATCGTAATATATAGGCTCTGATACGATAGTAGCAGGATTAGTAGGAGATTCTGCCTTAATTGTAAGTCCTGTAACATTGCGAATTACAAGCGCAGGCTCATCATCCCAACCATTATAGAAAATATGCTCATCGGTATCAGCAGTTGTGTAGAACTCACTATCATAATCATAAAGGTGTTCTACCTCACCACTTCTGATCTTTCTGACCAGCCATTCGGTAACATTATAGGTTCCGGGAGCAAGTGTGATAGTTGCCTTATTGTTTATTGCCGCCATAAGCTCGTCAACATTGGTTACATATACATCGGTAATTCCGTTGACAAGTTCATAATCAAAGGACAGATTTTTCCAATCATAATCGCTGCGGCTTCTTTCTATTGATGCAATCTCATCGGTAAGACCGATTTCACTTTGCTTTGCAGCCATCATTTCATCGATTTCAGCTCTTGTATAGAGCTTGACACCGACCTCGTCAAAAATAGCCTGAGCCTCTGCCACATTTGTAGCTCTGTCCAAACCGTTTGTCGGAGCATCTGCGGGAATTTCAGCGCAGTAACAATAATTCTTGTAATACAGGTCTTCAATACCTGTTTCCTCAAACTCATAAATATCTAAGTACAAATCATAGCTGTCACGGTCATATGCCCATTTCTCAAAGCGGTAATCTAAAAAGATATATCCCTCATAACTATTCTGTCTGGTGTACCAGAAATTGTACTCGCCATCTGCATCCAGATAGCCCCTGACAACATAGGTATTATAATCGTCGTAATTCTGTGTTCCGCCGATTAAGCCGTACTCATTTGCAAGTCCGTCAGTTCTGTAGCCTTCATCATCAAATTCCTTGCAGAGAACAAGCTTGTCATCTATACACTTAATTACATAATCCCTGTTTATATTGGAATATTCGGTATAGAAGGCTGTATTGATCAACAGCTCAGGCTCACCGTCTTTTCCAAGGTCGATATATGTGTAGGAAGCTGATTCCATATTGCAGTAATAATATTTATTTACATTTACAGAGACCTGCTGCAAAAATTCTTCAATCAAATAACCATTCGGATTATCGAAAAAGCTTACAGTTACTTCCTGGTCGATGTCATAATATGAAAACTTGTCTTCATCAACATATAATCTCTCACTTCCGTTCAGGAAAGCCTCATACAGCTTCATCGAGTCAGAGTTTTGTGACACGCTATGGTCGTCATCATCATCGTCGTCTTCGTCATCATCATCGTCGTCATTCTGATTTCCGCCGTTAATCATGTCATTTATATTAAATGCACAACCAACTGTACTTACTGCCAAGGCAGCACATATCAGAACCATAAAAAGTCTTTTTTTCATAATCTCCCTCACTTTTTTAATAGTATTTATTCTCGGCTCGCAATCTTACGGATGCTCAGGATTTCTCGTACCGCAGTTCTGGCAGAACTTATCATCGGTAAGCTGTCCGCAGCCGGTGCATCTGTGTTTGATTTTTGCTGCTGCCACATTATCTGTAGCAGTTACTGTATCCCCCTGAGCAGCAGCATTGTCGGACGCAGATTTAACATTGCTGAACGCAGCTACCAAATTAACCTTGGCAAAACCTGATGAAGCGGTATTGGCAGCCGCGGTCTTCATGGCATCTGTCTGAGCGCCCAGAATTGCTGCTGCCCCAAGCTTCGTATTGGTAAATGCTGCGTCCCTCTGCATATGCGCAATCATACGCATATCCGAGTTGTATACCCGGAATCCATCCAACGCAATATTCTCGATTTCCACACCGCTATGCTCAACCAATTCAGCATTCACACCGGATTTGATGGCTTCTCTTATCTCGGGGATATGCTCCAAAGCATAGGAAGGCCTTGTGCCCTCACCAATGATTTTTGCCATTGATGAATACAGATAAGTGGTGAGCATTGATTTAATATACGAAGTCATTTCACTCTCATAATATCTGTAGGGGCAATTGCCGGCATGGTTTTTATAGAAGGTAATTGGATCAACTATTCTATAGCTGAAGGCACCTGATATATCTATCCTCGCATCAATATCAATACCGGCTCTTTCATCTACCACTCTCGCAGGGCAGCTATCCACCCAGAAATCCTTCTTGAAAATAATCTTGGTATTGATGTAGTAGACTCTCTGGTCGTACGCCGGCATGTCTCCACCAAAGGTAAACCTGTTCCAGGCATCCTTGGCAGCACCTGACACTCCGCCCGACTCACTGAATACTCCCGTGGACAAATCACTGTGATAAATATTCTCTCCGGGTTCTTTGTAAAGAGCGATTATCTTGCCATTTTCAACAACAAGAGCATTCTCTCCGTCGGCTACGCATATAATCGAACCGTCGGTAATAACATTGTTTTTACTTTTATTCTGACTGTTTTTACCTCGTCTGACAGACCCTTTAAGCATCAATGTACTATTATCCAAACTATCGGCATAATACATTTCCTTCCACTGGTCAGACAATGTCCCGCTTATTGCGCCACTTGCAGCTCTAAAAATTCCCATAATCAATACCTTTGCAAATTATCTGGTAAACTGTGAAATAAACTGCCATCCAAGCTCTGCTGTGAACGGTCTGTATTCATGCATCTGACCCTCCACCGCAGCAAATACTGTTCTGCATACTCCATCTTCACTGTCAAAATAGTGCACATTCATATACGCATCACGGCTCTCGTCATAGAGACGTTCCACACGATCTCCCTTGACAGCCAGGAAACGATCCTCCCAATTGCTCTGGTCCTCGAAGGTGTAGTCAAAATGCTTCTTGCACTTATTGACCTCCATCGCATACTTAAGTCTCTCCACCGCCCAGGCACTCTGGAAGGGAAGCTCACTCACATGAGATTTTTCTCCTCCGGAATAGAAAATAGGAAGAGGAGTGTCTTTATTCAGAGTATCAAGATGTCTCTCTGCACCAAAGGGATGAGTATATACCGGGAACAGAGCACAGCCCGGTGCAACTCCTGCAAATACAGAAGGATAACGTTCGAATAAATCCCAGGTCTTGCCACAACCCATAGAAAATCCTATTGCGTAGATACGGTGCTCATCGACATTGTATCTCTCCTTGATTACATCAAGTATCTGCATAACCTCATCCGCAGGAATATTCAGATGATTTTCAACTGCAACAAACAAAAATCCGTGCTTGTGCGTAACCTGATACCAGCCTGATACATAGGTCAAAAACATCGATGAATCGCCCATTCCATGGAAGCCGAGTACAAGAGGAATAGGGCCGTTGTCTAAAGCGCCCTTATTGTAATATGCAAAGTATCCTACCTCGTGTTCGTCCTGACCCTTGAAGGCCATATTGTCAGGAGATACTTTGACCATACAGCTGCCGGCTTCCTCTACCATACCGAGAGCTTCCACATCTGCTTCTTCAGAAATCACACCGCACCACATGCGATATTTTTTCACAAAGTTTTTGTAGTCTGACTCATAGTCTGCCGAAGCCTTGATAAGCTTGTGCTCGCAGACCTCAAAGCACGCATTAATCTCATCACTGTTGCCTACGCTGAGAACAGGAATCTCCTGCCTCTCTATCTGGGGCTGAACTGTGAGATTTTCCATAGAAACACAGGCGGGAGTAATCTCGTCGGGTCCCCACAGGAATTCACCTTTGATAGTCTTTAATAAATGCCGAGCAGCATAGTCTGCTGATTTTCCGTAGCTGTATACATAGTTGTGGAACTTGGTGCCGCGGATGTAATAGCCCTTGTTCTGATGAGTAAAGAAATCGATATCCTCTACAAGTCCGTCCTTGTAGTCGGGAGTCATCTTGATCTCTGCCATCAAATCTACATATATAGATTCGTCGGCATCATCCCAGCTGCCGTTACTCGGATATACAAACAATACTCCGCTATCTGACTTGGCTGCAATGCTTGCCAAACCGGTAGAATCAGCAAAGCGCACTGCCTCTTCCATGGTCTGCTTATTCTCCTCAAGAACAATCAGTGTGGGTGCCATGAAGGAATAATTGTTAATCGCACCATTCAGATCATTTGCAGGAATGTATCCTTTAACAACGAATTTTTCGCATGCAATCTCCCAGGTCTTGCCACCGTCTGTGAGAGTATGCACTTCAGGTCTTGTAATAATTGCCATTTTGTTCCCCCTTAAATAATAGGTATTTATTCTATGTATAAGTGTACCTACCGTGGCAAATTTTTACAATAAAAAATAGTAATGTGCTTGTAACATAAAGTGTATAAAAAACTGAGTGATAAGAAAATACACAATATTGTCTATACGCAAACAGAAAGCCCGCCTCCCGATGGATATACTCATCGAGGGACGGGCT
>JAKSRU010000095.1 GCA_024403475.1 Lachnospiraceae bacterium
ATCTTTTTTATTGAACCATCGGTTAAGTGACTTTTATTTGTGAGAGTGATATTGTATTAGTACAACACAGATTTGATTAACATTTTAATTTTCTACGGAGGAAAATATGATGAAAAAAATGACTTCAGCAACTGCAAATAAAATGATTAAAAAACTTAATGAGGACAAGGAATACTGGAGACGCAGAGAGCAGGAGAGCTATCTCTATGTGGCTGCTCTTGATGAAGAGCCGGTTATTCCCGAATATGATTACTCGGAGGTGGCTGCTGAAATTGCTGCCATCGATGACAAGATTGCCAAGCTCAAGCATGCGATTAATCTCACAAACGCCACCAATGTGATTATGATTGCAGGCGAAGAACTCACTATTGACACTATCCTGGTAAAGATGGCTCAGATGAACCGTCGCAAGGAGATACTTGATGTAATGAGAAAACAGCAGCCCAAGGTGCGTATCAGCTCAGGCTATTACAATCCTAAAAAGGCAGCACCGGAGTATCAGTACATCAATTATGATCTTGACCTTATCAAGGCCGAGTATGAAAAGGTTGATGCCTTGATTAGTGAGTATCAAATCAATCTGGACAAATACAACCAGACCGTTGAGTTTGAGGTTGAGCTCTAAACAGAGCTCTAACCGGAACTCTAACAGCAACCCTAATCAGAGTACTGATTCATACCTTTTCCGTGCGGAAGAATCGCTTAGTGAAAACGTTAGTTATTCGTTAGTGTTTATTGTAAACAGTTCGAGGTTATCTGTTATTCAGAGGGCATTATTGTTTATTGTTGCAGGATCAACCGGAATATGTTAAAAATTTTCTTCTGCTAAAAACTTGATATCAACAGATATCGGAGCGTGTAAGTTCGGTTATGCACGCTCATTTTTATTTTAAATGAATGCGCTTTCATTCAAGTCGCAACTAATGAAAAAGCATAAGCAAAAAGTGATAGGCTTTTTTGAAGGGCAATCAATACAATGAAAATGTGGGGACATAAACAGCTTGCATGCGCAGTATACGCGCCTGCTCCTTAATTGGAGGACTTATGAAGATTAATCGGAGAGGACTATATGCTGTGATTCTTGCCGGAGCTATTTTTTTATCGGGATGCAGTGCATCCGATACAGTCCAAGGCGGAGATGCAGCAACTAACAACGGAGTTGTGAACGGTACAACCGGAGACACAACGGACACTAACGGTGAGGAGAATACAATTATGGGTTATTCATTATCAGACACAGAAGCTCTCACAGAGCTTGCTAAGAGCTACAAGACAAGAGGAGAGACCAATCCTATTACTACACAGGCATATGGAGCAGATCCCTTCGTAATGGTTTACGGAGATACTGCATACATCTATATGACTGATGACCATTATGAGTATGATGCTGCAGGCAACATCACTGAGAATACCTACAGCAAGATTAATAAGATTCATGTTGTTTCTACTAAGGACATGAAGAACTTTACCGATCACGGTTGCATCAATGTAGCCGGTGAGGACGGAATTGCCAAGTGGGCTAAGAATTCATGGGCACCCGCTGCTGCATGGAAAAACATCGACGGACAGGACAAGTTCTTCCTTTATTTTGCAGATAATGGTGGTGGAATCGGTGTTATCGAGGCTGATACACCTATCGGTCCCTTCAGAGATCCTCTTGGACACGGACTTATCAGAAGGGATATGGAAAATTGCGGTAATGTTCTTTGGCTCTTCGATCCCGCTGTATTTGTAGATGATGACGGAACAGGTTACATCTACTTCGGTGGCGGTGTTCCTGAGGGACAGGCTGCACATCCTCTTACCGGAAGATGCGCACAGCTCGGTGACGATATGATCAGTCTCGCAACAGTTCCTGTTGTGATTGATGCACCTTATCTTTTCGAGGATTCAGGTATTCACAAGTACGGTGATACCTATTATTATTCATACTGCTCTAACTTCAGCGTAGATGCTGAGGGTACCAAGGAGTACGGTATGGTTAACGGTCAGATTTGCTATATGACCAGCAAGAGCCCTCTCGGCCCCTTCACTTATCAGGGTATGATTCTTGACAATCCCGGAACTCTCTGCGGACTGTCAGGTAACAATCATCATGCAATGTTTAAGTTCAATGATCAGTGGTATATCGCATATCACTCACGTCTTCTTGAGAAAAATATCGGTATTGCACACGGCTACAGAGCTACTCATATCGATAAGATTAACTTTACTGAGGACGGCGCAATCGTTCGTATTGTTCAGACCACATCAGGACCTGACCAGATCGGATGTGTTGATGCATATGCTGAAAACAGTGCTGTATGTGTAACCAAGATGGCCGGAACTGATGCAGTTGCAGCAGATGAAATCGGATACGGCAATATGACTCTCGGTATGATTGATACCGGAGACTGGACTGAGACCACCGGTGTTGAATTTGGTGACAAGGGTGCGACCACTCTTTGCATCAAGGCAAATGTTCCTGCAGGTACTGTGGGTGCTGTATATGCAAGCCTTGATTTTATCAACAAGGAGAATCTTGGTACTGTTCTTCTCTATCCTTCAGAGGAAAATGCAGAGGGTGTGTACAAGGTAACTCTTAACCAGACTGTAACCGGCAACCACTATGTATACTTTGCATTCTCAGGCTCAGGCTATACCGTAGACAGCTGGTGGTTCGAGTAATTTGACAGCCGATTGCAAATATATAGGTTGAATCAAAAGCATACAAACAATAGAAAATATAGTATAATTTTTGAGAGTGGCATTGACTTGTCACTCTCAAATTTGTTTATGAAGTATTTATTTAATGACGAGGATTTTTGTTTTGGCAAATAAGAAGGTTAAGCACATTGCGAATATGAGAGATCTTGGTGGAATATCGGCAGCTGACGGCAAGGTAATTGCTTTCGGACGATTGGTGCGTGGCGGACATTTGCACAAGATTAAGACTAAGGATGCAATTCATCTGAAGGAAGTAATGGGAGTGGCTCATATTATTGATTTGCGCAGCCCCTCAGAGCTTGATGAAAAACCGGACATTGTACCGGAAGGCGTCAAGTACAGCTATTTTCCCAGTTTGACCAACGAGCAGAATCCGTCGATAAATAAAAAGAATCGAACCTCAGAGCTTAAGAGAATAATGAAGACCGAGGGAGGTGCGATGGCATATCTGAGTGATATATACAGATTGCTTATTTCTCAGGAGCTTTCGATAGAGTCACATAGAAATGTGCTGCTTTCACTGTTGGAGCAGGAGGAGGGAGCCACCTATTGGCATTGTACTCAGGGCAAGGACAGAACCGGGGTTGCAGCAGCAGTTATATTGATGGCACTTGGTGTAAGCCGTGAGGATATTATCAGGGAGTACACTAATGAAAAGCGTTCTCTCATAGTCAGAAACGGCATATTGACAACGTTGGTCGGAATTGTGCTGTTCAATCATAAGGCTAAAACCAGTCTCAGCGTGCTGATGAATGCCAAACGTCCCTGCATTGAAGCGGCTTTTGAAGAAATGGACCGAAAATACGGTGATGGTGAACGCTATATCAGAGAGGCTTTGGGAATTACTGATGAGCAGATAGCTAAACTCAGAAGCATGTATTTGGTATAAATTTGTAAGTAAGCATAAAGGGGAAATAAAGTAATGGATTTTTTGAAAAAGGAATGAAATTACTTTTTGCTTACAGAACTATTTCAAGGTTGGTCTTTTTAAGGATTGATAGAAGCACAGCGTACATGGCAAAGCGTCAGAGGGTTGGAAAATGGGAATTTGGGATACAGTAGTTAATAAGGGCTATGATTTGCTGATAAAGCAGGAAGAAAAAAAGCAAATCGAGGCGCGTGAGCTCAGAGCTCATGAAAAAGCTATGAAAAATCCGCTGTACAACAGCTATGCGGACTGCATTATCAATGACTATGAGGCAGAGCATTTAGAGGCACTCAGAAAGTATTTACCGGAGTGTACCGTTCTGCTAAAAAGCAATGGTGATTTTCCGCTTTCAGCTCCTTGTAGGATAGCTGCCTACGGTCATGGAGTGCGTAACACTGTAAAGGGTGGTACGGGCTCGGGTGAGGTCAATTCCAGATTTTCCGTTAATGTAGAGCAGGGACTTGAGCAGGCAGGCTTTGAGATAACCACTAATCGTTGGCTGGATGCTTATGATGAGATTTTGGAACTTGCTCACGGCAGGTTTATTCAATATATCAAGGAAAAAGCAAAGCTTGAAAAAATCAGTGTAATAGCGGCAGGTATGGGGGCAGTCATGCCCGAGCCTGATTACAGAAGGGTGCGCATTCGCAATTCAAAATTCGGCAATGATCCCGTAAAGCCGGGAAAAAAGAATGGCAAGGGCAAAGACGGAATTGAAAATAAACGCCCTCTTACGATTTCCTATGAAGGTGATGCGGCAATCTATGTGCTTAGCAGAATATCCGGTGAGGGAAATGACAGAAGACTTATAAAGGGTGATTACAGACTCAACGATTCAGAGATTAAGGACATCCTGCTCTGCAACAAAAAGTACAAGAAATTCATGCTGGTAATAAATGCAGGCGGACCGGTAGACCTTACTCCGGTTATGGAGGTTAAAAACATCCTGGTGCTTTCACAGCTTGGAGTTGAGGGTGGAATTGCGCTGGCAGATATTTTACTTGGCAAGGCTAATCCTTCGGGCAAGCTTACCACAACCTGGCTTAAGGCTGCTCAGACGGTACTGTTCCCCTTTGGAGATAAGGATGATACGGAGTATGAAGAGGGTATCTATGTAGGATACAGATACTTTGACCGCTTTATGTCCGCGGAGGACGAGCACAAAAATAAGGAACCGCTTTTTGCCTTCGGTCACGGACTGAGCTATACAGATTTCAGTATAACCAACGCGACGATTTCAGAGCGCCTTATCACTGAAGCATCGACTCAGGGAAGCGGAAGAGTTAACGGAACAGTGCAGGATTCCGGCGATCAAGTTATAGGTGGGCAGACTTCCGGGGAGCGATGCATAGATTCGGAAATCACGGTGACCTGTCAGGTGAAGAATACAGGTGCATATCCCGGCAAGGAGGTAGTGCAGGTGTATGTGTCACCGCCTAATGATGACACTACGGTACTGGACAAGCCTTATCAGGTGCTGGCAGCCTTTGAAAAAACCGACGAGCTTTTGCCGGGGCAGGAAGTTACTGTAAAAGCATCCTTCAGACTTAGTGACATAGCTTCTTTTGATGAAAGCAAAGCTGCATTCTTGTTAGAAAGCGGTGATTATGTTATCAGAGTAGGCAACAGCAGCAGTAATACCGTTGTGGCGGGTAAGCGTCGTCTGAGAAGCAGTACATATTTCCCTATTGAATTTAACAACAGCTACGATGATATCGCTGTTAATCCGTATATTGCATCTATGAGCGATGAAGAGCTTGCATATATGTGCATTGGCGCCTTTGATCCCAAGGGTGGCTTGGCAAGTGTAATCGGTTCAGCCTCCACACATGTGGCAGGTGCAGCGGGAGAATCCTGCAATCTGTATGAAAAGAAAGGGCTTAAGCCTCTTGTTATGGCTGATGGTCCTGCCGGACTCAGGCTTTCCAAGGAGTTTTTTACGGATGAAAAGGGCAAGGCTATCGGTATAGGTCCTGTGATTCCGGGCTTTGTCAGTGATTTTTTGCCTAAGGCAGTGGTTGGCATAGTGGATTCTATGGCCAAGAAGCCCAAGCCCGATCAGGAGATAAAAAATCAGTTCACTACCGCGCTTCCGATTGCAACTGCCATGGCGCAGAGCTGGAACCTCAGCTTTGCGAATAAGTGCGGAGATATTGTCGGTGATGAGATGAAGCGCTTTAATGTACAGCTTTGGCTGGCACCGGCTTTGAATATTCATCGAAATGTGTTGTGCGGACGCAATTATGAATATTACTCAGAGGATCCGCTTATCAGCGGTCGATTTGCGGCAGCAGTGACAAACGGAGTTCAGGCCCATGCAGGTTGCGGTGTTACTATTAAGCACTTTTTGGCCAACAATCAGGAGAATAACAGATATTGCAACAACAGTGTGGTATCAGAGAGAGCACTCCGCGAGATATACCTCAGGGGCTTTGAAATTTGTGTCAGGGAAGCTGAACCGGCAGCCCTGATGACAAGCTATAACCTGCTTAACGGTGAACACACCTCCGAGAGCCGTAGGTTTGTATCTGATATTCTCAGAGGCGAATGGGGCTATAAGGGTATAGTAATGACCGACTGGATTACAGGCGGCGATATTATGTCTGCAAACGATTGCAAATATGGTGCTCCTACGCCTTATAAGGTAATAGAGGCAGGCACTCAGCTGTTTATGCCCGGTGGAAAGAAAGACTACAACAATCTGCGCGAAGCAATGAGAAAAGGTGTTATTTCGCGTCGAGTGGTAGAAAAAAACGCCACAAGATTGTGGAAAATGTCCAATAAACTATATGGCGAGTTGTAAAGTTTGCTTATTTTCCCCATAGAACATACTTTCATGGCGCGGTATGATAATCGTTGCGCGTTTGCTTTTTTCGTATCGCGCGGGAGAATATGAAAAAGTTGTGAGGATAAGTGTGAAAAATGGTCTATTTTTCACAGCGACTCTATGAGTTGCATCTGTAGCATCTCGCTTAATAAGGCGGATGGCTAAAATCAAACAGATGCGAGATGCGGAGATTATTATGAAGAAACAAATTTTTCTGTTTAGTGCACTTGCTGCTGTTTTAGTATCAGGATGTGCAGTAGCAGGAAAGAATGCAGACAGTACTAATGAGCAGATTGTTATCAGTACTGAAATCAATTCAAATACCGATGAGAATACTGATGAAAATACTGCAGATAATTCTGATGAAAATGCCGATGAAAATATAGAGGCAAATGCCGATGCAAATACCGATGGCGCTGCAAATGAGAATGCTGCCGGACAGACCGGAAATTCTACTGAACAGACCGGCAATGCTGATGAGCAGACAGGTAACACAGATGATGCGGCAGATAGTGAGGCAGGATTTAATGCATTTGGTCACTATGCAGATATGCAGGGTACTAATGAAATCTATAGTGATATTTGGATTAGTGAGCTTAGTGATGGAAGTATTGCTGTAGAAATCGGTATTTTCAGATTAACCACACTTAGAGGCGTGGGATACACTACAGATGATGCTAATGTAATTAATTTTGTCAGTGATTCTGAGGATGTTATCAAGGGCACCATCGAATGCTCTGAGAATGGAGCAGTATTTACTGTAACAGAATCTGAATGGTCGCTCCTCTCTGTAGGTGAGACAGTTGAATGCACCACAGTGGTAGAAGACTAAGGCGAAATTGCCTATAGAATTATATATGGCTATATGATATATTCAATATAGGATTGCGCGCTGAAGTGTTCAATGCACAATCCTATATTTTTATTGGTGGACAATAATAATGCGTGATAGTAAATTTGGCAAGGTAATAATGAAAATATTACCTTTTATAGTATTAATAGGAATCTGTGTTGCCATTGCTTTTATTTTCGGCCACATAGCTGACAGACAGCTTGAGAGGAGAGCAGAGGAGCAGGCACAAACAGAAAATGATGCAGCTGCGCTTACCTACGGAGTTTTTTTGAATGCGGATTTTGAGGAAGCAAAGGCTCTGAACGGATATGACACGATAGTGATTGATGCTCAGTATTTTACTGAAGCAGAGATTACGGCGCTCACGGACAGCGGGACCAAAAATGTATATAGTTATTTGAACGTTGGATCCCTGGAGCAATTCAGGGATTATTATTTTTTATACGAAACACTTACACTTGATACCTATGAAAATTGGGAGGATGAAAAGTGGGTAAATGTTTCGGATCCCAAGTGGGCAGAGTTTATAGATGAATTATCTGATGAGCTTCTCGCAAAAGGTATTCACGGATTTTTTGTCGATAATTGTGATGTTTACTACCACTACAAGAGTGAGGAAACCTATGATGCTTTGGTTTCGATTTTGACGTCACTTAAGGCCAAGGGCTGCGATGTGATTATCAACGGGGGAGATGTATTTGTAACCGAAGCTCTGGAAAAGGGTATCAAAATAGGTACTTGTTTTGACGGAGTTAACCAGGAATCAGTATATACCTCTATCAATTGGGAAGCAGACACCGAAGAGGATGTGGCATACGAGGCGGCATCTGAGGACGACAAGGAATACTTTACTGAATATCTCGGTAAAGTTTCTGAGGCCGGTGGCAGGGTATATGTTATTGAGTATGCAGATACTGCGGAATTGGCAGAGAACGCGAAGGCCTATGCGGCTGAGCATGGCTGGGTGATATATGTATCCGAAAGCATTGAGCTGGGGATAGCAGACGGTAAGCATCTAGGAATAAATCATAATAATGAGGCCGGAGGAGAGACCGGTAATGAAGCAGGTAATGAGACCGGTAATGAAGCCGATAATGCGTCAGGCAGTGAGGGTGGTTCATCCGTAGGGCAGGAAGTTGATTCGGAGGAAGAACTTCTGGAAGCTAAAATAAATGAGTGGCTGGAAAATCATACCATCGAGGAGAAGGTTGCTCAGCTTTTTGTGATTACGCCTGAAGCGCTTACTACCAATGGTAAGACCGTAACTACACTGAATGATTCTCTGATTGAAGGGATAAACGGATGCCCTATCGGAGGATTCATATTTTTTGCAAGAAATCTAAAGAACCGCGAGCAAACCATAGCAATGCTTGGTGATATCGAGGCTATGTATGAGCAAATAGAAATGCCTGTACCTTTTTTGGCAGTGGACGAAGAAGGCGGTTTAGTAGCACGAATAGGCAATAATCCTGCTTTTGATGTGGATTCAACAGTGCCAATGAGTGAAATCGGTGCGACCGGTGATGCAGATTATGCGTATCAGGTAGGTACTTATATAGGTTCATATCTGTATGAGCTTGGTTTTAATATGAATATGGCACCTGACGCTGACGTGCTCAGCAATCCTTCCAATACGGTAATCGGCAACCGTTCATTTGGAAGCGACAGTTCTTTAGTGGCTGAGATGGTAATAGCTGAGTCTCAGGCCCTGAGTGAGCAGAATATTACTTTTGCAGTAAAGCATTTTCCGGGGCATGGTTCGACTGAGGCGGATTCGCACAATGGTTATGCTTATACTGATAAGTCATTGGCGGAGCTTTACGAGTGCGAATTGATTCCCTTCAAGGAAGCAATCGATGCGGGAATAGGAGTGATTATGGTGGGGCATATTTCCGTTCCCAATATTACCGACGACGATGTCCCCAGCAGCCTATCAGAATATATGATCACAAATGTTCTCAGAGGTGATATGGGGTTCGAAGGAATAGTAATAACCGATGCGATGAATATGGGCGCGGTTACCAAGCAGTATTCATCAGCAGAGGCAGCAGTTCTTGCAATTCAAGCAGGTTCGGATATTATTCTGATGCCTGAGGATTTTTATTCAGCCTACAATGGGGTATTGGAGGCTGTAAATGAGGGATACATCAGCGTACGAAGAATCGATGAATCCGTGCGCAGAATTTTAAGAGAGAAGTGGCAATAGGAAAAA
>JAKSRU010000096.1 GCA_024403475.1 Lachnospiraceae bacterium
CCGGAACCTCAGAACTCGCAATGGAGATTTCACAGGTTAACAATGAGATCGGTACTTGCGGAAATGTATCTAATGAACTTCAGGATCAGGTTAACCAGTTCAAGCAGGTTTAACAGACCGGCAGCTGATAACCTCATAGCTTAACTTTATAGTTTAACTTTATAGTTTAGCTTTACAGTTCAACTTCATATTTTATGAGATAACAAAATCCCGACTGCAATGCAGCCGGGATTTTTATTTCTAATTCTATATGTCGATTACTTCGAGTGAATTATCTGTAGTTCGGAATGCCCATAGCAGCCTTAACGGCCTTCTTGTTTTCATACATACGCTCATCTGCCTCTTTGGCGATTGCATCGAAGTCTATGGGCCTCTCCGCGTACACAACGCCAATAGCAATTATACACTCGATACCATCATCAACGGAGTTAAGCCTTTTAAGCTCCTCCTCCCAGTTGGCCTTTATCATTTCAACCTGAGCTTCACTTACATTGCAGGCAATCATTAAAAACTCATCTCCGCCCATTCTGAAGCCCATTACCTTGCTGTTTGTCACAGCCTTGATACTGTCAGCGGCCTTAATGATAAGTCTGTCTCCAAACTCATGTCCCATGGTGTCATTAATCTTTTTCAGGTTATTAACATCCATATTGAACAGAGCAAGTGAATCATACTTATCCACTTCATTTTCAACAAAGCTCAAGTACTTACCCTTGTTGTAAAGACCGGTAAGCTGATCATGCTCACTCACGTATCTTATCTGCTCTCTTTCATTTACAAGCTCTGTCGTACGTCTGTACAGCATGCTCATAAAAATACCAATCAGCTTGCGATTATGACTGACCATATCCTCAAACAGACTTCTGGTAATATTGGCACATACTACATCTCCGGTAGCCTTAACGGTAGCCGCACGCTTATCATCATTAATAAGTGCAAGCTCACCGATTATATCACCCTCCTGGAGCTGATTAATGAGCTTGCCATCCTCAGAATGGACACTGGCCTGGCCGTTCACGATTACATACATTCCATCCTCGGCATCTGCACCAAAGCTCACAATCTCCTCGCCGTCACTATACCTTTTCTCAGTCATAGCTTCCAAAAAGCTCTGTACTGCCGGCTTAACAGGTTCTCCGTCTTTGATATCAAAAAATCTTCGGATTGTCGCTAATTTAGTCAGTTCTTCAGGTTTCATATTTCCCCCCTACAATATAAAAGACTATATAAGCATATTAATTGTAATCTTACTTTATGTCAAACTTTCGCTGCATCCTAAAACTTTCGTATCAAACAACTACTTAAGCGTAAACTGCGATACAATTCCATCAAGGCTTGCCACCTCATCCTTGCAAGCACCGGCCTGAGATGCGGTCTTATCTGCCATAACCACAATATCACCTGTAGTCTGAGCAATTCCCTGCACACCGTGAGCTGCCTCGATTATGGTAGTATTGATACCCGAGATGGATTCAGCCACAGTATTAATCATTATGTTAAGCTCTGTTACGCCATCGTGAATACTCTGCATACTGTCTCTGAATTTGCCTGCATCAGCATCGTACTGATCAGATACCTTTTCAAATACTTTATAATCGGAAAGAACATTGCTTCCGATAAAAGCAGTAGTATCCGCAAGGCATTCCTTCATCTCATCTACTGCAGAAATTACCTCTTCAACCATTGCATTTATGTCTGCAACAGTTACTGAAGTCTGGTTTGCGAGGTTACCTATTTCAGTAGCAACTACCGCAAATCCGCGACCTGCATCACCGGCTCTTGCAGCCTCGATTGAAGCATTAAGGGCAAGTAGGCTGGTCTGAGAAGAGATATTCATAATCTGCTCAGTCATCTCATTTATCTTGGAAACAACCTTGGCATTTTCCATTGCCTTGTCAGCCTTATCCTTAACAGACACATATATATTCTCTGTCTTTTTCGTAGATTCAACAGTTGACTTTTTAAGCTCTACAGCTCTCTTGCTGATGTCATCCGAAAGTACTCCACCCTCAGCTGCCAGCTCATCAATGCCTTTGGCATTATCAATCATATGATTAATATTTTCTGTAATGGTTTCAGTAGTAGCACTTGTTTCCTGCATACCGGCTGCAAGCTCTTCAGTAGTGGCCGAATTGTCGGTACACATCACATTTACATTGCCGGAACTCTCCTTGAGTTCCTCTATCGTTGTATTAAGAGAAGTTGTGGAAGTATCAATCTGATTGACAATCTCTCTTAAGCTTCTCCTCATGTCAGACAATGCTCTGGCTATCATTCCGAGCTCATCCTTACGCTTTTTTAACTGAGAATTAGCTGAATTAGGTCTAAAATCGAATCTCGAAGTAGACTCAACCGAATCAACAATTTTAGGCACTGCAGCAAGAGCAACTCTGGCTATAAAGAAGCCGATAGCAGAAACCGCTAATACCATAAGTACATTAACAATATACACTCTTTGTGTAGTAGTATTGGTATCTCTCATTGCATCCTTAACATCGCCGGTCATAACAACAATCTTGTTACTTGCGGTTAATGCATAGCCTGCGAATTTTGTCACTCCTTTGTAATCATACTGAATTGATCCCGGCTCCAGCTTCTCACCTTTTTCAAGCTTTTCTACCAAGCTCTTGACTGCTGCGTTTTCTACCTTCTCGCCAATCTTGTCCGCATTGGGATGGTATAGCATGTTTCCTTCACTGTCGCACACATATACGTATGATGAATCCACGCCTATTATCTTGGCATCCGCAATCATTGTCTGTGCAATCTCAGGTGTAAACTCTACTCCACCTGTTTCTGCGCCATCAATGCTTCTGGCCGAATCCTCTGCAACAGTCTGTGCATAATTCATCATCATTCTGTTGCTGACGTTTTTCATATTTCTCAGACAAAATACAGCGGATACCGTTACCGCTACCGTCACCAGAACAATCATGATTAATGCAATTTTCGTCGATAAAGAATGAATAAACTTAACCTTTCTACTGTCGTTTTCTCTGCCCATATACACCCTCCTAAATATTAATAATCCTTCTCGGATATTCTCCCACATTCCAGCAAATACACAGGTCAATCGATCAGCATTTTCACAAAATATTTCAAACTCAAAAGACAATATTACGGCGTATAGTTCCGAAAATTCTTTCTATTCTTGATAGTTTCTCTAAAATACCTATAACGCGGTATCTCAATCAGCATGGCTAATTTTAGTTTTTAACCAACTTAAAATTAATATTATCACTATATTTCACCACTTTCAATAAACGGTTCAAGCAATTCGTCCCAAATTTCGTCGTTTCACACAAAAAGAGGCCAATTCTACTGAATCAGCCTCTTTTCACTAATGATTATCTAATTGTTATTACCTTTAATGATTTACTTATTCATCTTTTGCATTCTTAAGCATGATGTTAGTAAGTATACCAAGGATAAGTGCACAAGCTACCTCTGTGATAGTTACCTTGCCAAAGCTAAGGGTAAGTCCGCCTATACCTGCAATAAGGATAACAGAAACAACGAAGAGATTTTTATTCTTATTGAGGTCAACTGCCTGTACCATCTTAAGACCGGATACTGCGATGAATCCATAGAGAGCCATGCAAATACCGCCCATTACGCATGAAGGAATTGAGTTAACAAATGCGATAAAGGGTGAGAAGAACGAGATAATAATAGCTCCTACTGCAGCAGCAATGATAGTGTAAACAGACGCATTCTTGGTAATAGCCACACATCCGATAGACTCTCCATAGGTTGTGTTAGGACATCCGCCAAAGAATGCACCTACCATTGATCCGACACCGTCTCCGAGGAGTGTTCTGTGAAGACCGGGCTTTTCAAGAAGATCTCTTTCAATAATAGATGAAATATTCTTGTGGTCCGCAATGTGCTCTGCAAATACTACAAACGCTACAGGAACATAAGCAGCTGCGATGGTTGCGATATACGCGCCATCTAAATGACTGAAGCCGTCACCAATCTGAAGGAATGCAAAATCAGGAACTCTGAAGAAGGTAGACAGTGTAACCTTACCGTCAGCGAGCAAATTGGTAAAGGGTGCAAAGCTGATAACCTTGAGGGAATCGATTCCGGCCGCATCACCGATAAGGGTGAACACGATACTTGCCGCATAGCCTGCAATGATACCAAAAATAAATGGAATAAGCTTTGCAGTCTTTTTTCCGAAGGTAGAGCAAAGCATTGTTACTGCCAATGCAATAAGTCCGCAGATAACTGCAATGATAGGATTTGCAGCTGAATAACTCTCTTCAACCATAACAACCTGATGCTCTTCAATAGCCTCAACTGTTCTGGTCAGCATATATCCGCCCTTGGTGAGATCTCCTACTGCATTTCCTGCAAGTGAGAGACCGATGATAGCAACCGTAGGTCCTATTACCACAGCAGGCATAAGCTTATCAATCCACTTAACACCTACAATTTTAACAATCAGCGCTATGACCACATACACAAGGCCTGCAAAAAACGCACCGATTATGAGTCCGAGATAACCGAGCCCCGTGCTCATAGAAGCAGCACCTGCAAATGCTGCAGACATTGAACCTAAAAATGCGAAGGATGAACCGAGAAATACAGGGCTCTTCTTAGCAGTGAACAAAACATAAATAAGCGTACCGACACCTGCTCCGAAAAGCGCTGCTGCCGAATCCATTCCATGGCCGATAATAATCGGAACTACCAAGGTTGCAGTCATGATTGCAAGCAACTGTTGTATAGCAAAAATAATAAGTGCTCCCGGCTTAACCTTGTCCTCTACCTGATAAATTAATTTCATGTTATTTTCCCCTATTAAACATATACTTAAGCTATACTATTTTGTACCGAAAATTCTGTCTCCGGCATCCCCAAGTCCGGGACAGATATAAGCATTCTCATTAAGACAACGATCAAGATTTCCCACAACAATCTTGACATCAGGCTGCTCCTTCATGAGTCTCTCAAGTCCTTCAGGCGCTGCAATGATACATACAAAAGTAATATCCTTGCCGCCACGCTGCTTGATAAGATTAATCGCATCGATAGCCGAGCCACCGGTAGCGAGCATCGGATCAACCACAAAGATTTTTCTCTGGTCAATAGGATCCGGAAGCTTGCAATAATACTCATGAGGCTCATGTGTTTCCTCATCACGATACATTCCGATATGACCGACCTTAGCAGCAGGCATAAGTGTAAGAAGACCCTCTACCATTCCGAGTCCTGCTCTCAGGATAGGAACGATGGCAGGCTTTTTGCCCGAAATCACAGGACAGCTTGCTTTTTCAATAGGAGTCTCAATCTCTACCTCCTCCAGTTCAAGGCTGCGAAGTGCCTCGTAGCCCTCAAGCACTGCAATTTCCTCAACGAGCTTACGAAACTCATTGGTTCCGGTTGTCTTCATACGAAGCATAGTGATTTTGTGCTTCAACAACGGATGATCACAAATTGTTACATTTTCATTTCCCTTGTACATTTTTGTTACCTTCCTTCTCTACTTGTTTCCAAACACCCTCCAGATGTATTCCTCAACATACTGCTTCATTGTGATCGGCTGACCGTCATGATAGCAATAATCCTTGGTATACAATCTGATTTGGTCTTTTGTCCACTTAATGTCAAGTATCTCCTTCACCTGAGGCCACATGAATATCTCCATACAGCAGCCCATGTGATAATGAGTAAATCTATTGGTATCCGTGCATCCGATTAATTTGATAAGTCTTCTGCAAATCTCATGCTGCAGGCACTCGGCAGGATGACTGATATCCTCAAAAAGATTAATCTTCTGGAAATTGTCCATAATGAAATCTACTATTTTGACATCCCAGTTTTTCTCGCGCTCGCGCCATCTGAGTACCATAGAATTGAAACGCTTTACGATATCCTCGTCATCAAAATTGTAGTGCAAAATATAGAACATTATATTGTCTATGTTGCCGTTATATTTTTGATAGGCTTCATTGATAAGCCAATCGTCAAAGCACATCGGTTCACCGTTTACATTATTGTACATCTGGCCGGTAACCGTCGGATAAAATCCATCCAGCATTCCTACAAAGTTCGGAATACAGATGTGCTTGCATCCGCTCTTCAACTTGCTGAGAGTATATTCATCGGAGAACTTATATCCGAATACATTGTCCGGTCTGATATCCTGATGGATGAACAAATCCGCATGCTGCAAGATATTGTCACCGATATAGTCAAACTTGTTCTCATGAATGGGCGGTAAAGGATATATACCGTATACCTTTCTGAATTCCGCATTTTCATTGAGGAACTTCTTGATAAAGGACATATAGCAGTTTGAGTTGATGACACATACCTTCTTGCCATACATACGATATCCGATGAAGTCATCAAACTCACGATATCCGATCATCTCCAGCTGCTTTTTTCTGTTCGGATACTCCGCATCAGAAACAGCAATAATAATTTTTTGCTCAAAAAGAAAGGTCTTCCTGACAAGGAATTCCTTCTCCGTTTTTACAGTATATCTATTTAAAAAATAGTAGTCACCGGAGGTAGCGATGCAATCGACCTCGGCGCTTTTATGTTCCGTCTCAAGTTCAAAGATGAAATTTTCTAATTCTCGGCCTTCGCCCCAAATAGCAAGTCCCATTTTATATCCTCTTGTCAGTCAATAAACTGCATAAAACAACCCTATTTTTCTTAATACCCCATATCACCCCATAATATATTTATTTTATCATATTTCTGCCAAGGAAAACGAAGTATTTTGATGTCAAATTGGATAATCTTTCGTATACCACTTCATAAAATATGCTAATAGACATTTCATTTTAATCATAAATACTTCCATACAAAAACCCTCCGCCTGTTGGTCAAATCAGACCGCCAAGCAAAGGGCTCATAGTGGCAATATATTAATTTTCCGAAAAATTCTTCATTCTGCAGGTGAATCTTAATCCGCCAAGAGAATCTTTAATCTCCGAGCGAATCTGCCAGGAAATCCACTGATTCCTTGATCAAGTTCTTCAGGTTTAGATTTGATACCCCAACCACATAATTACTGCAATGATTAACAGGTATAAAAATCTTTTGGCCGATGCCCTGACCTACTGCGCAGGCCATATCAGAGGTTATCTCACCA
The DNA here is from genome assembly GCA_024403475.1 of Lachnospiraceae bacterium. Lineage (GTDB taxonomy): Bacteria > Bacillota > Clostridia > Lachnospirales > Lachnospiraceae > AC2028. Next base: position 7,115 of record JAKSRU010000096.1, read on the forward strand.
TACATCGAATCAGCTATCGCAATTCCGATAGGTCCCATAATAAAGTCCGCCGTACGACAGCCAACCTTTACCGCATTTTCTCCCGTTGCAGCATGCTCAGCTCCAGCCTTGAGCATTTGCGAGGTTGCCGCAGAGTTACTTCCGACAGCTGTTATCTCCACAGGAAGCTTTCTGCTAACGATTTCAGTTATAAGCTGCTTTCCTATTCCACCGCCCTGTGCGTCTATAACCAGTACTTTTTTCATTCCTATGCCAGTCTCCCCTATTTATACCACTATTCACTCAGATCATTTTACATATATCCAATAAATTGCACCCAAATAACTTATATCGGCTCAACTTATATCCGATTAATTTATATCCGATTAACTTATATCAATCCCGAATCGTTCTCGGAGAATCACAGGAATCTCTCTTACACACAGCTCGATAAATTCAAGATTATCCTCCATCGACGCATACTTAAGTTCCTCCGGTTCATGCTTCGTAAGGAAATTTTTGTTGATAATAAACTCCTTACTGTCCAAAAGCTCTTCTCCGGTAATGTAATTCTCTATCTCATAAGGCTCTTCCAGCCTCAAGATGTCAGGCATCCTATACTTAAAGTTATAAGTTCTGACAAGCTCCCAGTCAACCACATCTACCTCATGAGGATATCCATCCCAGAATTCTTCATCTGTGGCTTCCTTACCCTGAGCAATCAGCTTGTCCACAAATCTGTCTCTAAATCTAAGCAGATAAAGTTCATCCACCAGCATATGAGTAAGATATCCTAAATATATTTCCTTCTGCTTGCGCTCAGGCTCCACATGACTATGGTAAAAGGCCATCAGGCGTTCCATATACACCTTTTGTTTCTCGGGAATTCTCAGCTCGTGCAATCTGATATCATCCTTAAAATGAGTATGTCTCTTCATCTCGCGAACATAATTTTCCCGTGCCATAATAGCATCCGGAGCCAAGTTTCCGCAGTAAAAATACGTAGGATTATTTATTTTTAAGATATCAAGCAACCTGTCTGCTATCACAAGGTGCATTACTGTTCCGGCCATCTATACTCCTATTAACATACCGATATATCCGGCTACTGTTCTAATTCAGCTTACTGTTCTAATTCAGCTTACTGTTCTAATCAGGCTTACCGTCCTAATCCAACTTATCATTAAGTCCCATAGCCCTTACAATATCCATGTTAAGGTCACCGGGGAACTGCCAGATTCCCATACCCTTTTCGCGAACCTCCTGCCAGGTATGCTTCTTCATATCAAAAATTCCGAAGGTTCCGTAATAATCCCAGCTGGTACGAGAAATATTTCTCTCGGTAAGCAGATTTGTAACAATACGATACCAATTAGCTCGCTCCTCGGGGTTAGTAGTGGGTGCAAAGCATCCGAACTCTCCACAATATACGGGTGCGTTTCTCTCTATACTGAATTCGGCATACTGCTCAAAAAATCTCTCAACCGCCTCGATGGTACCATTCTCGGGATAAGTTTCGAAGCATTTAAGCTCACGCTCGGTAGGATTCTCGGGAAGCGGCGGCATCTTTTCAGCCGAATAAGGGAAGGGAATTCCTACCACGCGCTCCATATGACACCAACCTGCACCCTGATGAGTGAAGGTATGCGGATCATAGAAGTGGAAGGTATAAATCACCTTGTCATCCTTAAACTCAGGAAGCTGCTTCATTCCGTTAAAGCTGTTCCAATCTGCTCCGCCCACTACAATATAATGCTTAGTATCAATGCTGCGCACCTTGTCAAAAAGACGTGCTATAATTCCGTTCCATACAGGAATTTCAATACCATGAGGCTCATTCATCAGTTCATAGATAACATATTCTGATGAGTCCTTGTATCTCTCTGCAATCTGAATCCATACAGGTACCAGAATATCTTCTACACTCGCTGTGGTCTGCGAATCAACAGTGGTACTGTTGTGAAAATCAAAGATAATATAAAGGCCAAGCTCTTCAATCCAATTAACGACCTTATCCATGATTCTGAAAATCTTGTCAGGAATCTTGTATCCATCCTCAGCCTTGCAGAAATTTTCAAAATGAATAGGAAGTCTTACAACATCACATCCGAGCTTTTTAACATTCTCAAAATCCTTCTTGCAAAAAAAGTCTTCATTAATCTCATCGGTAGGTCTGTACTCAAGCCAAACGGTAAAATTCACGCCTCTCTTGAAAGGAGCTGCAAGTGCCTGCTTCATATTTATTCCTCCATAAAATCGATCACTTCATAATCACTTAATTGTCAGTTCAATCACTTCATAATCAATTTGTTCACTTCATAACCGGTTCAATCACTTTAAGATTGTGATTGAATACTTACCATCCAAATATTCGTATCCGTCTCCGGCATCCTCAT
>JAKSRU010000097.1 GCA_024403475.1 Lachnospiraceae bacterium
TCGCTCATAAGTAAAGCAGAAAAGCCGACCGCTGTCCCTATTTCCAGGATGCGTTTCGGCTTAGAATACTTTATGAGAAACCTCAGCAAACTCTGTGTCGACTTTCTGATAATCGGGACCTCATCAGCCAAAGCCTCATTCTCAATCATGTCGAGAAAAGCGCCATTGCCTTTGTCCATCAAATCAATGAAGGTAGCTGTTCTCTCATCAATTATCATCTGTTTGTATCTCCTAAGAGGTCATCTCCGTTGATATCAATATTCTGAATCTCACCTGATTCCTCTGTATCTTCGGTATTGACAGAATTAAGAGCCTGCTCTTCCTTGGCATTCTGCTTTTCAAGAGCCTCCTCAAGAGCCTTCTGTTCTTCCTGCTTTGCAATATTAATTTCAGCGATGCTTTCAAACATCTCCTCAACTGTCATATTGCTGTTGAGCGTATAGGTACCGCCCTTGATATCCTCACGGTATTCCGAAGCATAATACTGAAGAGTGCAGAGAATATGATCCTTTGAAAGACCATTATCCTCAAAAAGGACTCCGAGCTCCTTGGCAGTAAAATCAACAGGAATTACCAACGTAACCTCTCTGCCCTCACCTGTAGAAACAGGGCCCTCTGTATATACACGATAACCATAATCATAACAGGTATATGCACTCTTGTAGATTACATATATAATACCGACAACTAATAAAATGTTGATCACCGCATCAAAAATATTACCGACAATGGACAATATCTTTCCTGCCATCTCCATTTTTTCATTCTTACTTTTTCCCATAAGACTCCTCGCATATTACAACATACCGGTGCCCCGGTCATTACTCAAAATCAATTGCCTCTGTGATATTGAAATTAATCTTCTGCATCATACGGCAAAAATCCAACTCTGCAGCAAGGAAATTATCCACCAGCGGATTTTCTCTGAATGTTTTGAACTCGCTCTGGAACCTGGTAAGCATTCCAAAATCCATATCCTCGCTCATCTGCATCTCGTAATTCCTTTTACGAAATTCATCCACTTGACGCTTGAGCTCCGGATCTTGCTTTAAAAGCTCCAGCTGCTTGCGGTATTCCAAATAAACCTCAGAATTTTTGATTTCCTTTATCAGATTATTAACAGCTTCATCTACAGTGTTCATGACAATCCTCGTATAAATACCTTATACTTCCTGAATAATGGGAAGTATCATAGGACGACGCTTGGTCTTCTTCCAAACAAACTCACTGAGTACATCCTTTGTACCGGTTTTAATTCTGCCCCAATCAGAAATATGACGGGTGATATAGCCTTCAACAGTACTCTCCACCAAGGCTCTTGCTTCCTCGATAAGATCCTCAGATTCCTTCACAAATACAAAGCCTCTTGAAACAATATCGGGTCCGGCAACCAACTCACCACTAAGCTGATCAAGACACATAACCACTATAAGGATACCATCCTCAGCAAGGTGCTGTCTGTCCCTCAATACCACATTTCCGACATCGCCGACACCAAGACCGTCTACAAGAATGTCTCCCACAGGAACACATCCTGCAACCTTAGCACTATCTCTGTCAAGTTCAAGAACATCACCTGAAGAAAGAATAAAGATATTCTCCTTATCCATTCCAAGCTCCTCGGCAATTCTTGCCTGTGCCTTCAGATGCTTATATTCACCATGCGCAGGAATAGCAAACTTAGGCTGAATCAATGTATAAATCAGCTTAATCTCTTCCTGGCAGGCATGGCCGGATACATGTACATCCTGGAATATTACTTCAGCGCCCTTAGCCAACAATTCATTAATAATTTTTGTAACCGGCTTCTCATTTCCCGGAATCGGATGCGATGAGAAAATAACGGTATCTCCGGCACCTACTGAAAGCTTGCGGTGAGTACCGTTTGCCATTCTGCTGAGTGCCGCCATACTCTCGCCCTGGCTTCCGGTAGTAATAATTACCTGTCTGTCGGGCGGATAATTGCGAATCATATCAATATCAACAAGTGTTTCCTCAGGAACGCTGATGCATTCAAGACGAATAGCAGTCTCGATGATATTAACCATGCTGCGTCCTTCGACCGTAACCTTGCGTCCAAACTTGTGAGCAGTATTTATTATCTGCTGAACTCTATCTACATTAGAAGCAAAGGTTGCAACAAAAATTCTTGAATTCTTGTGCTCCATGAAAAGATTATCAAAGGTCTTTCCCACAGTCTTTTCAGAAGGAGTAAAGCCGGGTCTTTCGGCATTGGTCGAATCACACATAAGTGCGAGTACGCCCTTGCGTCCGATTTCCGCAAATCTCTGTAAATCAATAGCATCTCCGTATACGGGAGTATAGTCTACCTTAAAGTCTCCGGTGTGCACAATAACACCCTCGGGAGAATAAATTGCAAGAGCAGCCGCATCTACAATACTGTGATTTGTCTTGATAAACTCAACCTTAAACTGTCCGAGATTAACAGTCTGTCCAAAGCTTACTACTACTCTCTCAGTGATATCCATAAGCTTATGCTCAATAAGCTTATTCTCAATAATACCCATAGTCAAACGGGTCGCATAAATCGGAACATTCACCTCTCTGAGTACATAGGGAAGTGCTCCGATATGGTCCTCGTGTCCGTGTGTAATTACAAAGGCCTTAACCTTATCTATATTGTTCTTAAGATAAGAAACATCAGGAATTACAAGATCGATACCCAGCATATCATCCGCCGGGAATGACAATCCGCAATCCACGACAACAATACTGTCTTCATATTCAAAAGCAGTAATGTTCATACCTATCTGCTCAAGTCCGCCAAGAGGAATTACCTTCAGCTTGGCTCCTTCAGCTTTTGAATTATTATTATTTTTCATATATTTTACTCTTCGTCGTCACTGACAAGCTCAACATCCTCGAGCATATCCTCAAAAATATCGGCCACTGCTGCCAGTTCATCATCGTCGGAGACAATCACATATCTGCTCTCTTCTTCTCCGTCTGCCGACATATCCTTGAGAATCAATGCCTCTCCGTCGCCCTCCTCGAAATCAGTTACGAGGATATAGTTAAATCCGCCGATTCTTGTCTGTTCAAGAACAAAAAACTCTACCGGATCTGCTCCGTCGGGATTGAAAATAATTTTTTCAAGTTTTGTATCACTCATCTTTTTATCCTTAATTCATTGAAAGTCGTGATTAATCACGCTTTCGTCATCATTGTTTACGATTATTGAGATAATCCTGCAGAATAATCTGTGCTGCAATCATATCTACATATTCCTTACGATCTTCTCTGCGAATTCCGACTTCCATCATAATCTCATCGGCTTCTACAGTCGTAAGTCTCTCATCCAGCATAGTAACAGGCAGACCTGTCCTTCTCTCCACGGATTCGGCAAACTCCCTGGAAATCTGCGCACGGATACCCTCATCTCCGTTCATATGAAGCGGCAACCCCAAAACGATCTCTGACACTTCATATTCCACGCATAGCTCTTCTATTCTGGCAAGAGTTCTTCGCAGCTTGTTTTCTTTCTCACGTCTGATAATCTCTTTGGCCTGGGCTGTAATCAGAAGCGGGTCACTGATTGCCACGCCAACAGTCTTGGATCCAAAGTCAAGTCCCATTATTCTCATGGACTATTCCTGCTCCCATCCTCTGTTAAGAATATAATTATTGAGAAGCTCTTCAACGAGCTCATCACGCTCTACCTTCATAATAAGACTGCGCGCATTGTTATGGCTGGTTACGTATGTGGGATCGCCGCTCATAATGTAGCCTACAATCTGGTTGACAGGATTGTAGCCCTTCTCCTGAAGCGACTCATATACTGCTGCCAAAACAGCCTTTACGGTTGTTGGGGGTTCGGTCTGAACCTCAAAAAATCTGGTGTTCCCCAAATCACGATCCATTTTTCTTCTCACTTTCATATACGTTAATGCTGTCAGTGGTACGCATACCTCTGACAGTTTATCATGCTGCTACTTTATCACATTTCATAGTAACTTATTTTTTGCAATAATTCAACCCGTTGCGAGAACGGTATCATCATGAAGCATTTCTACCGCCTCCACCTCTACAATTTTTCCCAGAATTTCGGATTCTGCCGAAAAATCAGAAATTTTTACCGCTACACGTATGTAATCGGGTGTATGTCCGATATAATAGCCGTTCTTTTCTTCTTCAAAAAGGACCTGAAGCTTACAGCCGATAGTCTGTCTGCGATATTCGAGAGAATGCCTTGCAGTCATTTCCAGAAGCACATTGCTCCGCTCGTCCTTCAGATTATCCTTTACCTGATTAGGCATCCTGTCTGCAACCGTATTTTTACGTCTTGAGTACTTAAAAACATGCATCTCATATATTTTGATATCCTCAAGGTATTTCTCGGTTACAGCAAACTCCTCCTCTGTTTCCCCCGGAAATCCGACTATCACATCTGTAGTAATAGCTGCTCTGAGTCCGTTAGCCGCATACTCTCTTCTGAGTAGTTCAACACTCTCCCGATACTCTTCTGTAGTATAATGACGGTTCATTCTCTTAAGTACGGTATCACAACCGCTCTGTAAAGACATATGGAAATGGGGGCAAACTCTCTTAATGGAAATAAGCTTTGCCACATTCTCCTCAGTTACTACTCTGGGCTCTAAGGATCCGAGACGAATTCTCGAAAGCTTATCCTCAGGTATTGCTTTATCTATCATCTCAAGCAAATCAAAAAGCTTTGACTTGCCGCGATAATCTCTCATGAGCTCACCATCTTTTGCAGACTCGTGCTCTGAAGGACTGCACTTTCCTTCCGCCCAATCTTCGTCGTCAAAATCAATTCCGTAGGAGCTGATATGAATACCTGTCAGGACAATTTCCTTATGTCCGTTATTAACCAACCTGGTAATCTCTTCTATAATATCCTCAGGTTTGCGGCTTCTGACACGACCTCGTGCAAGAGGAATCGCGCAATATGCGCAAAACTGATTACAGCCATCCTGAATCTTCACATCCACTCTTGTTCTGTCAGAGCTTTCATAATATCGGGTATTCTCGTATTCGGTAGGCTGCGAAAGCTCAGACATTACGGTCAGCTGTTCCTTGGTGCCTTCAGCCTCTCCAATAGCACAATCTGTTATATTTGCGTTGTACCCGATGTTCATCTCGGGATGCTCCTCAAAATACTTAGCAAGAATATCAGCAATTTCCGTCTTGTGGTTGTTACCGATAATAATATCAACTGATAAATCCTTTTTAAGGTCCTCAATACCTGTCTGAGCATAGCATCCGGCAGCCACCACCACGGCATCCGGATTAAGCTGCTTTGCTCTGTGAAGCATTTGACGACTTTTTCTGTCCGCCATATTAGTTACAGTGCATGTGTTGACAACGTATATGTCTGCTTTTTGTGTAAATTCCACAATTTTATAATTATTGTTTTGTACAATTTGCCGCATTACTTCCATTTCATATTCATTTACCTTGCAGCCTAGGTTGTGAAATGCTATACTTTTCATTGTCATCATCTAAAAGTTTGTCAGTTTTTTCTGACGATTTTGTCTTGACTTAAAACGTTTTCTCACTTATTATGGGGGCGTAGCAAAGAAAAAGGAAAAAAAGAAAATTTTTTGGAGGAAACAAAAAATGAAGACTATTAAGATTTCTCTCAACTCAATCGACAAGGTAAAGAACTTTGTTAACGACATCACCAAATTTGATTATGACTTCGATCTTGTATCAGGCAGATACGTAATTGACGCTAAGTCTATTATGGGTATCTTCTCACTTGATCTTTCAAAGCCCATCGATCTCAACATCCACACCGAGGATGGCGCTGATGAAGTACTTGCTATTCTTAAGCAGTATGAGGTTTAATCCTTATATATCAAGATTTTACAGAGCACTCATATGAGTGCTCTTTTTTTTCCAAAAAACTTCGTTTTAAGTAATCAGGTTGACGGTTACATTCTTACATTCAACAGTCGTTGAATATTTATGAAGAAATACTCAACGACTGCGTAATCTTTTATTAATCACCTACTCTGATAACAGTATCGGTGTCGTAAGCCTTCTGAAGCATCTCTTCTATTACATCATCGAGATGTGCCTCATGTCTTCTTATAACAGTACGACTGGGCTTGGTTACCGGATGCTTTGCTACAAATATAGTACAGCAATCCTCGTACGGCTGAATAGAAGTTTCATAGCTTCCTATCTTCTGTGAGATTTCTACTATATCCTGCTTATCAAAAGCAATCAAAGGTCTGATAACCGGAAGTGTGCAAACCTCATTAGTGCATACCAAAGAAGCAAAGGTCTGCGATGCAACCTGTCCGATACTTTCACCTGTAATGAGTCCCTGTGCGCCACACTCTTCGGCAAGATGCTCTGCAATTCTCATCATGTATCTTCTCATAATAATTGTAAGCTCATCATGAGGACACTTTTCATATATTGCCATCTGAATCTCAGTAAAGTTAATTACATGCAGATTGATGGGACCGGTATACTTGGAAATAATGGTTGCAAGATCCACCACCTTCTGTAACGCTCTCTCTGAGGTATAGGGCGGAGCATTAAAGTAAACCGCATCTATGGTAACACCTCTTTTTGAAACCATATATCCCGCAACAGGGCTGTCAATTCCGCCGGAAAGAAGAAGCATTCCGTGTCCGCCTGTTCCTACAGGCATTCCACCGGGGCCGGGAATAATCTCTGAGTAGAGATATATTGAATCTCTGATTTCGACATATACAATTTTCTCAGGATGATGAACATCAACCTTGAGTCCGGGGAAGGCATTGAGTAATGCTTCACCGATATCCTCATTCAGTACCATCGAATCCTTAGGATAGCTCTTGCGCTCTCTTCTTACCATCATCTTAAAGCGAATGGTATCTGAAGAATTTCTCTTGATAGAAGGTAAAAGCTCCTGCCACTGAAGTTTTCCGTATACCTCATCGCTGATAGCTGCAGAAGCGCTGTCGACCTCAAAGCCATTCTCCTTCATGATTTCTACTGCCTGTTGCGCTGTAAGTCCGGTACTGCACAACTCGCTTCCGTACATCTCGCGCATATAGTCAGTAACATTCTTGCAAAGAGTTTCCGGGTCTACAATATCAAGTCTGACAATAGGACATATTCCGACAATACCGAATACATGCTGAAGCGCATCTACCGCCTCATCAAAATCAAACTCACTCTCACTTCTTAAAAATATTCTTCCGGGAGTCTTTCTAATACTGAACTCTCCATCGACACGCTTCATTGCATTCATAATTCTTGATACAAGCGCATCCTCAAAAAGATATCTGTTCTTTCCTTTAATTCCGATTTCTGCATACTTAATCAGAAAATCGCAAAACATTTCTTTCTTCATTTCTCACATTACCTTTATCTTCTGGTATATTTCTGAAGCATAGGGAGCTTATCGCTCAATACACTGATAGTCTTATCTATTTCTTCTTCCGTAGTAAAAACAGACATTGAAAATCTGAGGGTACAGTCAAGCAGACTCTTGTCTAAGCCGATTGCCTTCAAGGTAGCAGAGGGTTCCGGCTTGTGAGTTGAGCATGCACTTCCCGCGGATACATATATTCCGTCGTTCTCCAATGTGTGGAGCATAACCTCTGCCCTGATTCCCGGGAACGATAAGCTTACTATATGAGGAGCTGTCTTGCTCAACGCTTCCATGAGCATCACCATAGCCTCATCATCCATAGCTCCTGAAGAAAGCTTTTTCTTTAGCTCATCATTGAGTTCCACTCCGTTAACCTGAACACCTTCAAGCTTAAGCGCCCCCATAATAAGTCTGGCCTTGAGCTTGTAAAGCTTCTCCGAATCCTCCTTAAGCTTACTGCAAAGAGTATCAGCTGCTTTTGCCATTCCTGCTATTCCCGGCATATTTTCTGTTCCGGAACGAAGGCCGTTCTGCTGTCCGCCTCCAAACACTATAGGATTGAGTCGTACTTTATCTCCCACATAAAGCATACCCATGCCTTTCGGGCCATGAATTTTGTGACTGCTCACAGACATAAGGTCTATATTCATCTTCTTGGGAATGATAGCAGCCTTGCCAAAGCCCTGCACCGCATCTACATGAAAAAGTGTATCCGGGTTACAACGTTTAATTAATTCTCCGATTTCTGCTATTTTTTGCATGGATCCTATTTCATTGTTCACATGCATAATAGAAACCAGTGTTGTCTCAGGTGTGATAGCCGCCTCAAGCTTGTCAAGCTTAACCAGGCCAAAGCTGTCTACCGGCAAATAGGTCACCGTGTAGCCCTCGCTCTCAAGATGCTTCATGGTATTGAGAACAGCAGGATGCTCTATCTGAGTAGTGATAAGATGCATACCACGACGCTTTGCTGCGGTTGCGGCTCCGACAATTGCCATATTGTCAGACTCGGTACCACCCGATGTGAAATAAATATTCTTTAAATCACATTTAAGAATCCCCGCAAAAATCTCCTTTGCATTACGAAGCAATTTTTCTGCTTCCACTCCCTTATGATGCATGCTTGAAGGATTACCATAGGTTTCAAGCATAACCCTTGTCATTAAATCTGCCACTGCAGGAAAAACTCTTGTAGTAGCCGAATTGTCCAAATAAATCTCTTTTGTGTCACTCATGACTATTGCTTCTTTTCTTAATTGATTATTTATTGATGCATCTTCCCGGTTTTATAAACCTAAACATATGCCTAAGTCCATGTCGAAACCTCAATCCATGCCCAAACCTGAATCTAAATCTATGCCTATGCCTCACGGCCATCCAGGAAATACATCAGCCAGCTCATAACCGTAAGTCCTGCCGTTTCGGTTCTGAGAATTCTCTTTCCGAGTGTGATTGTATGTGCTCCTGCCGCAGCTGCCTTTTCAACTTCAGAATCATCAAAGCCGCCCTCGGGTCCTATAAATATACCAACCGATTGTCCGGGCTTAATTCCCTGAATAATCTCTCTGGTCTTACCCATACTGTCTGCATCCGCCATCTCATACGGCAAAAGAATAATATCCAGCTCCTGAGCCTTCTTTATTGCCTCACCATAAGTCATTACTCCCGATACTGTGGGGACAATTCCTCTCTTGCTTTGCTTTGCTGCTGCCTCTGCAATCGCCTGCCAACGCTCTATTTTCTTGGCTTCCTTTTTTTCTTCAATCTTCATCACGCAGCGCTTCATAGCCACAGGCACTATTTCTGCCACACCCAGCTCAACGCATTTTTGAATAATAAGCTCGAACTTGTCCGCCTTTGGAAGTCCCTGAAAGAGTACGATTCTTGAAGGAAGCTCATTGCCATCCTCCTTAATGAATCTCAATTCACAGGTTACTGTATCATCTGTCATCTCAAGTACTGCACAACGATACTCTTTTCCGTCGGTTCCGTTGGATACATTAAGCTCCTCGCCGACCTTCATACGGAGCACATTCTTTATGTGATTGACATCCTGCCCGGTAATAAACACACGCTTAA
>JAKSRU010000098.1 GCA_024403475.1 Lachnospiraceae bacterium
GAGATGGAATAGTAGAAAAAGACCGGAGACCCGCATAAACACTGGGTCTCCGGTTTTTTCGTCGTTAAAATGTCGTTATTATTTGCAAAAATATTCTTATGATTGTGATTTATAAGATTGAATCAACAGTAGAGATATTCTCAGAGTCGTGAAATAAAAGTTTACGACTCTTTTTTTTATGTATTGTTTGAGTAAAAAAATATTTATTAGATTTTGTATGCTGATCATTGACATCAATTAAAATGTACTGTACAATAAAATTGCACGAAAGGGGTTGAATAACATGGGAAATGAGATATTTGGCACAAGGGTTAAGTATTTACGAGAAAAAGCTGGATTAAGTATGGATCAATTGGCAACAAAGTTGGGAGTATCCAAGAGTCGGGTAAATATGTGGGAAAATAGTGGTACTATTCCAAGAGGAGATGTGTTGATTCAACTTGCAAAATACTTTGAGGTATCAACGGATTACCTTTTGGGAAATGATGATGAATCTTCAGTTTCATCTACAAATGCTCAATTGAGTGCATTGCAAAGAAATCTAGGTAAGTTAAATGAAGCGGACTTAGCTAAGGCTGAGGGGATGCTTAAAGCCGTATTTATGGATATTTTTAATGATGAGGAGGATGATGATGACATTTGATGATGATGTGTATGAATCAGTAAATTATTCTAAGATATATTGTAAAGCAAATGAATTATTGATTTCATCAAATGCAATCGATAAGTTCCCTTTTAAGGTTAGCGCATTAATTAAAGAGCAATCCGATATAAGGCTATGTAAATATGCAAAGGCTTTCGAAAAGTATGGTATTCCAATAAGTCAATTTGGAAGTGAATCCGCAGTCATTATGGAATATTGTGGTGCAACCATTATTTTTTATAATCAGGACGAAGTAGAGTATCGAATTCGTTTTGGAATCATGCATGAATTTGGGCATTATGTATTAGGTCATAAATTTAACTTAAAAGAGATTGATCCTTTATATCATAAACAAGAGCTAGAAGCTAATTGCTTTGCAGCTCAAATGTTAATGCCAGAGCAGATTTTAAGAGAATGTAAGAATAGAGGTAAAGTGCTCTCAGTTGACTTTATTATTCAATCATTTGATGTCTCAGAGGATGCTGCTTCTAAAAGAAAAAAGACATTGGCAAATACTACATATGAATGGAAATCAAGAGCCGAAAGAGAATATGACGACATAATTGTTCTTAAGTACGCGTCTATGATAAACAAAATAGCCCCCAAGAGACAGTATGATTATAATTTTGATGATGAATATGATCGTCAAAGAGAACGTGACTCTTGGTATGCTGATTCAAGAACATGGAGGTGATGAAAATTGATTGTATTTAGCAAAAGAAAAAACGCATAGTTGTTGGCGCAACTATACGTTTTTCTCGTAAGAAAGATTTAGTAAAATCTCTCTAAAATAGGTATAGATTATTTTACTACAATCTTTCTATGAGAGCAATTAAAATTGACATTTACTAATAATTTAATTGTTTAGCCGGTGATATATTGGCAGAAAGGTAAGGAAAAATGATCAAACTAATTGTTTTTGTTCCTTGTCTGTCTTTGTTGACAGGAGGGAACCATTATGGGAACAACTAAATCTGGGCGTGTATTGAATACTCGAGGAGCAGCAGGTTCAGCGAGTCAGTTTTCAGTAGTTCATTCAAATGAGGGTGCATATACTAAGCCACAAAAGAATGGCAATATTCGCTTGAAGAGCGGAGGCCATGGACAAGCTGGAATGAATGAACTCGATAAGTATGGCATTAAGTACAATATAGTGAAAACCTATCCAAATGGTGTAAGAGTAGGAAATATACCAAGCCATAAAAACCCGAGAAAAGCAGCAGGAACAGGGCAGTCGTGGTTTCCGAAAAATTGGTCAAGTAAGGATATTAAACATGCAGGAGAACATGTGGCAAATTTGAAAGGAAATCGTCATAGTAAAGATGGAGTGGCTGTTTTTGGAATGTGGAAAGGTGTTCGAGTTGGTGTTATTCGAACACATGGACAAATCGGAACTATCTTTCCTGACATAAAGCAACCTAATAGCAAACGAGGTAAAAGATAATGAATATTGAAAAGTTTAGAGAAACAATAGCGCGAAGGATATATGTTGAGGAGATTAGTCAAGGAGAATGGGCAGACGGAATTGAGGAGTGCTGGAAAATGGAAATTGAAATTCTTTCTGAAGATATTCCTTCAACAATTGAGTTCCTAGAAACTGAATGTACAGCTGATGAGTACTCTTGGATTAGCGAGGTGTTAGACGATATAGTCGATAAAAATCCAAGTAGTGAACTTGTAGAATGTTATAAGTCTCTTATGAACAAATTTCCTGAAGAGTGTATAAAGTATAATATTGCAGGGGTTGTGGAGATTTGTGAGAATATTATTAAGTGGGAGAATGATAATGGCAAAAAATAAGTAAACATTAGTTGATGAGGGATTTAGAGTATCTCTTGTTGAAACAGCCTTTTTTGACGGTAAATTTGAAATTCCTCATATCAATGCTCCTGATGAAATTATTATCCCAAGTGGTATGGTTCCTTTTTCAACAAGAGAAAGGAGTCTGGATAAAAATGATTTCGTATGTTTTTATGAACACGATATTAATTTCAGAGAGATTCTTACAAATACAGAGGAATATGTAGAGGAATTAAGACAGTATCCTGGTATTATAACTCCGGATTGTTCTTTGTATATTGATGCACCATTATGTGTTCAAATAGCAGATATCTACTTGAACAGAGCTGTAGGGCATTATTTGCAGAAACAAGGTCTATATGTTATTCCCAATATTCGCTGGGGAGATGAGAGAACTTATAAAGAAGATTTTTTGGGAGAAAAAGTAGCATTTCAAGGGATTGAGAAACACAGTATTGTATCTATCGGTACATATGGACAAATCCGAACAGCTGAATCAAAAAGATTTTTCAAGGAAGGACTAGAGGAAATGATGAAAGAGTTAGAGCCTCAGGTTGTACTAGTATACGGTGCAATGCCGGACAAGTTGTTTTCGGAAGTTAAAGATTTGGCTACATTTATCCAGTATCTAGATTGGATGACACGAATGAAAAGAGCTCAATAATGAAAAATCAAAAACAACGGGAAGCAGCATATAAGTGCTTCCCGTTGTTCTTTGTCTCCGATAATATGTCGTTATTATTTTTCGGATGAGTCAAGTCGTATATTATATAATCTTGATACTATTTCGATAAATAGTTTATATAAGTCTTTGGCGGTATCTAATTTATTTCTTTCAGCATCTACATATTTCTTCAGAAAAGTGTTATAGAGAGCTGCTATTCTTTCAAGGGCTGGGTCTCGAACTTTTACAACAAACTGATGTCCTTCTTTGTATTGATAGACTCTGTAATCAATAACGTGTCCCAATTGGTTGATTACATAGGTATCTTTTAGAAATACAGCGAAGGCATTTATATATTCTTGTGAAGTAGATGTCAGAAGTTCCTCACAAGAGAATTCAAATCGAAGCCCATAGTCAGTACGCGGATCAGGTCCGAAATCACTGTCCTGGATTTCTTGGATATCCATAGTTATATTATTCGTAAGCATTTCGTGTAAGTGATGGACAAAATCTTTCTGAGTCACAGCGCATCTTTCTTGGTAATAAGAATCAGTTATCGCGTTATTGTATTTCTCAAAAATAGAATTGCGTATGGTATTCCAGTCTTCTATTAGGGAGCCGGGGAACTGAGCTTTCCAATTACAGTAAGCGAAATTAGACTTATTCATTTCTGCCAGGGCTTTTTGGTCGGCCCATACATTAAGATAACTGTTGAGTAAGTCATTCTTGGTATTTTCAAGACTAAATTCCAAACATAATTTTTTGTCGCCTTTATTAATCTTAACTTTATATTTGTCTTCTAATTGGAAGAATGCCTGCAATACATCTTCACATGAAGAAATATCATTATCAGATAAAGCAGATATGCTTATATCTAATGCATTGGCTATTTTCATTCTAAGGTCTGCCTTTGGAGCCATTATATCTTTTTCATATTTTCTAATTCTTGAATCGGCTGTTGCTTCAGAAAAACCAACTCGCATTCCGAGTTCTTTTTGAGTGAGGCCTTTTAGCAGACGGTAATTCTTAATCTTTTCACCTAATGTCATAATTTTTATTCCTATGTGTATAAGTCTTGGTGCAGTACCATGTAGCTATTGTTTCGAATCGCATCACCCCTAAATAAGCGTAGTTCATCTTTGAACTGAGTTATTTTGTTATGCTGCTGTAACACGTGATTTTAGTCATTACGCGCGAATTTTTGTCATTTCATGCGCATGTAGTGTCATTTTATCACATGTTATTCGGAAGATAAATAGAAAATGGAATAATAGACATAAAAATATGTCGGGACTATTGACAGACATAAATTTATGTCGTATAGTGTATTAACCGACATAAATAAATGTCTATAGCGAAGGAGGTAATAAGAATGGCAGATAAGAATCTACCGATGTTCGTAGGAGTAGATCAGGTTCAATATGATGTCGGATGTAGCAGGGCGAAAGCTTATGACATCATAAAGAAATTGAATGTACGACTTCAGGCAGAACATCCCAAGGCGATAGTGGTAGCCGGGAAAATAAATCGTATTTATTACGAAGAAGCTTGTTTGAAGAGTGGGATTTGAAAAATGAAAACAATCGAAGAAAAGAAAAAGCCCCTCGAAAGGGGCCGCACATGCTATTGCTAACATGCATCTCGCAAATCCATATTAGCAAAAGAAGTGTTTCTTTTCAACGTAAAATTGGAAAGGGGGATTAATTGACGGTTTTAAGAAATAGAACACAAAGCAATTTTACGATGATAAGCAATGCAATATTGCATAACAAAAAACTTCGTCTTTTTGACAGAGGGTTGCTGGCAACGATTATCGGGCTTCCTGATAATTGGGATTTCAGTGTAGAAGGATTAACCAAGATTGTACCGGATGGCAGAGATGCAATATCAAGATCTATAGAACGCCTTGTAGATATGAGGTATCTGAAAAGGGAATGTATAAGGGACAAGAGAGGCAGATTTGATACAGTTATCGAGGTTTTCAGCGAACCTTATCAAAAAGAAGATAAACCACCGGAGCGGAATTACCGTTACGGAAAATCCGACACGGTAAATCTGAAGCGGATAAACCGAAGCGGTTTTACCGATACGGAGAATCAGCAACAATATAATACTGTAAATACAAAATCTAATATAAATAACAAAGATGATAAATCCATCTATCAATCAAGTGATGATGAGGATGATATAGAGACGGAAAGACAGAATAATAACACGATAATTGCAGATAACATTAATCTGAATTGTTTACTGGAAAAGGCTAGGAGCCGAGGAGGCCATGAGACCAAGATGGTTTTAGAAATATATAACCTGATTTGTGAGATGGTCAATTACTCAAGAGAGTCTGTAACAATCAGAGGAACTGCATATGACTGGATAGTGGTAAAGAACCATTTCCTCAAACTTAATTATGATAATGTGGCTGCGGTACTTAACAGGGTGATTGATTCAGAACTGAAAATAAAGGATATGCATAAATATCTGATATCATCGCTCTTTACTGAAAATGAATGCGGAACAATAAGTAGCCAGTCACAATTACATGATGGATATCTGAAGTATTTGAGGGGGTGCCCGTATTAGAAAGGAATAGTAATGGCTGTATATAAAGATAAATGGAATGGATATAACGGAGATTCATGGAGAGTAGAATGTTACTTCAAGAATTGGAAGGGCGAGAGAAAGAGACATGGGAAGCGAGGCTTTAAGACAAAGAGAGAAGCCCAAAATTATGAGAGAGAATTTCTTGCCAAGAGTAAAAAAGATATAAATATGAGTTTCGTATCTTTCGTAAATATCTATCTTCAGGACATTAAGCCACAGTTAAAAGTAAGTACATTTGCTACCAAGGAAGCGATTATCGAGAGTCACATAAAACCTTATTTCAGTAATCTCTCTCTGTCGGAGATAACACCTACAGAAATACTAAAATGGCAGAATGAATTACTGATGAGAAGAGATGAGCAGGGGAAAGGATATTCCCCTGTATATCTCCGAACGATTCATAATCAGCTCAATGCAATATTCAATCATGCGGTTAGGTATTATGATCTTCCGAAAAATCCATGTTACGCAAACAAAAAGCTTGGAAAGTCCAAAGGAAGAGAAATGTTATTTTGGACCAAGGAAGAGTACATGAAGTTTTCAGAGGCGATGAAACTTAAGCCGGCATCATACTATGCATTTCAACTTCTGTACTGGACGGGAATACGCGAGGGAGAACTTCTGGCACTGAACAGAACAGATTTCGATATGAATAATCGAAAATTGAGGATTAATAAAAACTTTCAAGTTGTTAAAGGTAAGGAAATAATCCAAACACCAAAGACTGAAAAGAGTAATCGAATAATTGATATTCCACAATTCTTATGTGAAGAGATTCAGGATTATATCGAAATCCTTTATAAGATTGATGATACGACAAGAATTTTTCCCTTCAAAAAAAGTTACCTGCATCATGAAATGGATAGAGGGTGCAAGGCAACAGGGGTAAAGAGAATAAGAGTTCACGATCTCAGACATTCGCATTGTGCATTACTCATCAGTTTGGGGTATTCGCCTATAGAGATTGCAGAGAGATTGGGACATGAAAGTGTAACAATAACCGAAAGATATGCTCACCTGTATCCTTCGGTGCAAAGAAAGATGGCGGACAGACTGGATGCGGTATTTACAGATGAAAATCAAGATAAAGAATAGTGGTGTGAGTGATGGATAAAATTTACAGAAGACCGACTCAGAGGGCGAATACTCCCAAAAAGAAAAAGGATGAGCATGCCAGAAATCGTGATGTAATCATAAACTTCAGAGTATCTCCGAATGAGTACGAAGCAATAGAGCGCAGAATTGAAATGTCCGGTATGCAGAGAGCAGATTTCTTTATACAAAGTTGTTTGCATCAGAAAATTCTTGTGAAAGGACACGTATTAACCTTTGATCGCATGAGGGCAACACTTGATAAGATTTGCAGATACGTCTTCGGGGAAGAGGAGTCATCGGATATATCACAGGATGATCTGGAGAGATTGAGAATAGTAATCGAGATACTTGAAGCATATTTCCGCAAGAGAGAGAAAATCATAATGAAAGATGATAAGTAACTACAGATGAGAAGGAATAAGGCGCTTCAGTAAGGCAAGTTTCGCACGGTGGTAAACCACCGCACATTTGCCGGGTCCCTAACCCGACAGAACTTGCCAGGAGCTCTGCTCCTTGGAACCTCGGAACGCCACAGAATGGAGGCTAAAATGGAGAAATCAAAATGGTATAAAAATAGAACCAGACCAAGAGTAGTCAGCTTCCGAATGAACGATAAAGAATACGGAAATCTCATGGAAAAGGTGATTGATGCAGGGATGAACAGACAGGAATTCCTAATTCATATGACACAGGGATTTCGGATTGGAAGCAAAGAGGAAGCTGAGGAAATCATAAAATTAAGCGCAATAGCGGCAGATATAGACAGGCAGCTTAAGGGAATGGCAACCAATCTCAATCAGCTTGCAAAGGTAGCAAACTCGATCGGGCAGTTGCCTGACAGAGAACGAATAAAAGAGATGAGCGAGGCTGTTACAGCTATGAGGAAGGAGGTTAACAGGCTTTGGGAATACTTAAGGCAAATAACTACAGCACGTCACACGGTGCCTTAAACAGGGTCATACACTACGTGCTTGAAGAGAATAAGACACCGGATGAATTACTGTATTTTGACGGACCGTATAAATATGACACTATCACACCTGAGAATGTATACCAGGCTTTTATAGATGAGAAGAAGTTGTGGAATAAGGATACGGGCCGAATGTATGCTCACTACTCAGTGGCATTTCACCGGGATGATAATATCACAAAAGAACAGGTGCTTGAGATAGGAAAAGAGGTATTTGGACGGATATTCGACGGACATCAGTTCCTGCTGGCAGTGCATACGGATAGAGACCACCTGCATGTTCATATGGTGGCTAATTCTGTAAGTTATGTGGACGGACATAAAATACATACATCGAATTCGGATTTAGAACGTTATAAAGAGATGAGTAACGATATATTCAGACAGCATGGATTGCATGTAGCACAGAAGGGGTATCATTTCGATGGTACTCCTTTTGATGATACTGAGGTTACGTCATGGGATAAAAATACATATAACATGATAGCCAACAGACCGCAGGACAGCTTCAAAATATCGTGTATGATAGCACTGACTGAATGCAGAAGAAAAGCAAGAAGCAAGGAAGAATTCACATCGCTTATGAAGGATAAGGGGTGGGAAGTGATATGGAGCGACAGCAGAAAATATATCACTTTTGTCAATGCGGATGGCAAGCGAATACGCGACAAAACGATAGCGAAGGAACTTAATACAAGGATTGATAAGGAGACATTGGAGAATGAATTTGAAAGAAATAGATATTCAGGAATCGAGTACGAAGCCGCAGGAAACAGCGGTGAAATCACAGGCGGATATACATCAGGATGCAATGGAGCAGCTTCATCAAATGAATCTGCAGAAACGTATGGATTTGGAGAATGGCCTGCTCAAGGAGGAACTGGCGAGATCGTATCAGCAGTACTCAACACTGGAAGAAGAGTCGAAGAGGCAGTTAACGGAAATGAAACTGGAGCTGGAAAAGGAGACTCAACTGATCCGGAAGTTATGGCAAAGTACAGAGGAAGGAAACAAAGCTCTGACGACGAGTCTGAGGAGCAGTATCAAGGAATACGAATGTGATATGCTTAAGGCGGTAACAGACACCGCTGAGAGGGCTTTTAGAAGCCATGAGGAGGCCCTTAAAAAGAGTGTAGAGGAAATGGTTGGGTATAACGTTAGGATGCTTAATGAGCTGCGAGAGAGCCACCGGAAGATGCAGGAAGATTATGATCTGTTCTTCAGAGTGAAGGGATTAAGAGAAGGAATATTCTGGGCTGGAATGGTGTGTACGGTTGCAAATCTGCTACTTTTAATAATATGCCTTGCAAGAATGTCGATGTGACTAGCAGTAAAATGTACTTATTGAGAGGCAGTTGTGAGAGGCTGCTTTTATTCCTGAGAATAAGTGTATAAAGTTGCCTTGTGATTCAATTCTGCTACTTGGAGATAAAGATCAGGTTGGTAAGGTTGCAACATATAATAAGAAATGGTCAAATGAAACAGGGTTTCCACTTACAATTATAAAAAATGCGGCACACAATTCAAATGATGATAAGCCAGAGGAAGTAAATA
>JAKSRU010000099.1 GCA_024403475.1 Lachnospiraceae bacterium
ATGCGGATAGGATGGAGTTTTTTTAATTCACATGATTATTTCAGATTCAAATATTACAGCAAGATTCTGTATAGAGAAGGATGCATTCTCCGGCGTAAAAAAGATTGCAGCGAAGGTGGCAGGTGACTTAAAGCTGGTTACAGGTAAGGATTTTGAAATCGGCTGTCCAAAGTGCGAGTATTCTGCAACTGCTCCCAAGATTATGGTTGCTACAATGGGACACAGTGAGTTTCTTGAAGCACATGCTGCCAAGCTTGATTTGTCAGGTATTGACGGAAAGTGGGAGACTTATATTTTTGATATACTGCCTCCTGAAAACGGAGAAGAGTATGAGACCTTGCTCATTGCGGGAAGTGATAAGCGCGGTACCATTTATGGTCTGTTTAAGCTTTCGGAGATTATCGGAGTAAGTCCCTGGGTATGGTTTGCTGATGCTGCTCCCGTCAAGAAGAATGTAATTGAAATAACTAAGGCAGACTGCCTTGTTTCCAAGGAGCCCTCGGTTAAGTACAGAGGCTTCTTTATCAATGATGAGTGGCCTTCCTTCGGTAATTGGACCTTTGAGCATTTCGGCGGTTTTACAGTGGAAATGTACGAGCATGTATTTGAACTTTTGCTCAGACTTAAGGGTAATTACCTCTGGCCTGCAATGTGGACCTCAAACTTCAGTCTTGATGGCCCGGGACTTGCAAATGCGGAGCTGGCTGACGAGCTGGGTGTAGTTATGAGTAACTCACATCACGAGCCCTGCTTGAGACACAGTGAAGAGTGGGATTTGGTTAAGGGCGATGATACTCCCTTCGGAAGTGCATGGAATTTTGACAGAAACCGTGCCGGTCTCACCAATTACTGGCGTGAAGGCTTAAAGAGAAATGGAAAATTTGACAATATTATCACTATGGGCATGAGAGGTGAGCGTGACAGTGAATTGTTCGGTGCTACCGCAACCCTCAAGGATAATATTGATTATCTCAAGGATGTAATCACTACTCAGAACAATCTTATCAGCGAAGTGATTAATGAGGATTTGACCAAGGTTCCTCGTATGCTTGCTATATACAAGGAGGTCGAAAAGTACTTTAACGGTGATGAGACTACAGAAGGTCTTAAGAACTGGAAGGGACTTGACGGAATCACCTGTATGCTGTGTGAGGATAATCACGGCAATTTGAGATTCCTTCCCGAGAAGAAGATGCGTGACAGAGAAGGCGGATGGGGAATGTACTATCACTTCGATTATCACGGCGGTCCTGTAAGCTACGAGTGGATTAACTCTACACATATTGCCAGAACCTGTGAGCAGATGAGTCAGGCATATGATTTCGGTGTCAGGGATATTTGGATTGTAAATGTCGGAGATTTGAAGCCTCAGGAGCTCCCTTTATCGTACTTCCTTGACCTCGCTTATGATATTGATAAATGGGGACAGGAAAATCCCAATGCGGTAGCAGAATATACCAAGCAGTGGGTTGAAGCTCAGTTCCCTGAGGCCGGTGAATGTCATACGGATATTGTAGAACTGCTGGACGGCTATACACGTTTGAATAATATGAGACGTCCCGAGACGCTGAATGAGAAGACCTACAATCCCGTAAACTACGGTGAAGCCAAGGCTATGTGTGAGTTGGCTGATAAGCTCGAAAATAAAGCGGAGAAGCTTTATGTTAAGTTTGTAGGAACGGCCGCAGAGAGTGCCTTCTATCAGCTGGTATACTATCCGGTATGTGCTACTACCAATTTGATTAAGCTTCAGATTACCGCCGGTCAGAATAATCGTCTTGCACGTATGGGTGCTATGAAGGCCAATCGTCTGGCAGAAGATATGACGGCTTATATTGATAAGGATCATGCACTTACAGATGCATATCACAGCAATAACGGCGGTAAATGGAATCATTTGATGCGTTCTGAACATATAGGATTCACAGCATGGAACGATGAAGAGTGTGCATATCCTGTGAGAATGATGGTCCAGCCTGCAAATAAACCGAGAATGATTGTTACAGCGGGTAATAGAGATGTATATACCTGCGGTGGCGATTGGACGGCTAAGAAGCTGGTGATTGAGGACTTCCTTGATGCGGCGGCAGAGGCATCCGTAATATCTGTCTACAATGGCAGTGACAGTGATTTCAACTGCGATATCAGCTGTGATGCAGACTGGGTAAAGGTTGGTGCTGACAAAATCAGTGTCAGTGAGCAGACAGATATAAAGGTATCAGTGGACAGAGAATTGCTCAGAGCGCAGCTTAAGGAACAGCTCGGCGAAGCAGTATATGAAGAAAAGCAGCATCACGGCAATGCATACGGCAAGGCAGTGATTACCGTTAAATCTGATTTTGCTCGCGTAAATATTGAGGTATATGCTACCGCAAAAGAGGCTGATGCGTCTGTGAAGCTGTTGCCTGTTTTGCCGGAAGATTTGTTTGAGGCTCAGAAAAGTCAGGCGGCGCGCTTTGGAGGTAAGATCAGAAATGAACTCGGACTCGCTTTTGAGGTTAGTGAATTTACTCTCAAGGATAGTGTAAAGGGACAGTTCAAGCTGATGAAAAACTTCGGTAAGTATGATTGCGGAATAAAAGCCTTCCCCACAGATGAATACTTTACTCCGGCAGTTAATGCTCCAGCAGCTGAAATTGCATTTATGCTTCCAAGATTTATGAATATTGAGGTTGAGGTTATTACAGCTCCATGCAATCCCACTGAGAAGGGAACAAGACTTACCTTTGGTGCCAAGATTAACGATGAAACCTTGGAGCTTGTGCCTACAGTGGGCGCTAACTATGAGGGTGGTGAGAACAGCTGTCCCGAATGGTGTGTAGGTGTACTTGACCAGGAGCACAGAGCGAAATTGACGGTTAATGGAATAATCGGAAAGAATGTGCTCACTCTTTATGCGGTTGACCCCGGATTGACAATTGAGAGAGTGCTTATCAGACAGGCTGATACAGAATGGGCAGCAGGCTATTTGGGTAAGCTTCCTGCGAGAATTAAGTGATGTAAAGACCATGCAGGACATGGTTTATAATAACGGAACATTTTTTAAGAAATAACAAAATAGTAATGGAGAAACAAGAATGGACATGACTAAGAACGAGGCGCTCTCTGAGGAGTACCTGAAGGCAGCCGCTGAGCTGGTTTCAAAAATGACTATCGAGGAAAAACTCGGACAGACCATTAACTGGGCAAAATCAATCGACAGACTCGGAATTAAGGCTTACAACTGGTGGAATGAGGCACTTCACGGAATCGCAAGAGCCGGAGTTGCAACTGTATTTCCTCAGGCTATTACTACTGCCGGCAGCTTTGATGAGGATCTTCTTGAGGAGATTGCAGATGTAATCTCAACTGAGGGAAGAGCAAAGTATAATGAGCAGCAGAAGCATAATGATACCGATATTTACAAGGGACTTACCTTCTGGTCACCCAACATTAATATTTTCCGTGATCCCAGATGGGGACGCGGACATGAGACCTACGGAGAGGACCCTTATCTTACAACCAGACTCGGATATCGTTTTGTAGAAGGTCTTCAGGGACATGATGAAAAGTATATGAAGGTAGCTGCTTGTGCAAAGCATTTTGCAGTACATTCAGGTCCCGAAGATATCAGACACTCATTTAATGCAGAGGTTAGCCAGGAGGATCTCTATGAAACCTATCTCCCTGCATTCAAGGTTTTGGTTAAGGATGCCAAGGTAGAGGCTGTAATGGGTGCATACAACAGAACAAACGGCGAAGCATGCTGTGGAAGCAAGACTCTTCTTCAGGATCTTCTCAGAGATAAGTGGGGCTTCAAGGGCCATGTTACCAGTGACTGCTGGGCAATCAAGGATTTCCATGAGGGTCACGGACTTGCAGCTAATATGCATGAGTCAATCGCCATGGCAATCAACAATGGCTGTGATCTTAACTGTGGTAACTGCTTCGAGCAGCTCCCTGAAGTATTTGCAGAAGGCCTCGTAGATGAGAAGCGTATCGATGAGATGTGTACCTATCTTATGGCTTGCAGACTCAAGCTTGGCACTATCGGAGAGGTTAATGATAATCCCTTCGACAAGATTACTTATATGGATGTAGATACTGAGGAGCACAGACAGCTTAATCTCAAGGTTGCCAAGAAGAGTATGGTTCTTCTTAAAAATGCAGACAATATGCTTCCTCTTGACCTCACAAAGATTAAGACTATCGGCGTAGTAGGTCCCAATGCCAACAGCCGTAAGGCTCTTGTTGGTAACTATGAAGGTACTGCTTCAGAGTACATTACTGTTCTTGAGGGTATTCAGCAGTATGTCAGAGCATATGCTGAAAAGAACGGTACTCAGCCTGCAAGAATTTTTGCTTCTGAGGGCTGCCACCTTTACAAGGACCGTGTTGAAAATCTTGGTATTGCCAATGACCGTATGTCAGAGGTAAAGACCATCTGCGATTATAGTGATGTTGTTATCTGTGTAGTAGGACTTGATGCTTCACTTGAGGGTGAAGAGGGTGATACCGGTAACCAGTATGGTTCAGGCGATAAGAGAGACCTTAAGCTTCCCGGACTTCAGCAGGAGGTTATCGATACCGCTATTGCCAGTGGAAAGCCTGTTGTAGTAGTTTTGATGGCAGGTAGCGCTATGGAGCTTCAGGGAGCAGAAGAGAAGATTAACGCTTATCTCTATGCCGGATATCCCGGAGCACAGGGCGGACGTGCAGCAGCTGAGATTCTCTTCGGCGATGTAAGCCCTGAAGGAAAGCTTCCTATCACTTTCTATAACTGCATTGAGGAGCTTCCCGAATTTACCGATTATGCAATGAAGGGACGTACCTACAGATATATGGAGCAGAAGGCTCTCTATCCTTTCGGATATGGTCTTTCATACACTCCTATTGAGATTACAAATGCTCAGATTAAGGGTGATATTGTAGATGGTAAGGCTGTAGCTAAGGTTAGCGCAGATATGACCAACTGCGGTAAGCTTGCAGGTGCTGAAACACTTCAGGTTTATGTAAGCGTACACAAGGATGGCGCTCCCAAGTATCAGCTCAAGGGACTTAAGAAGGTAAGCCTTCTTCCCGGCGAGATGCAGCATGTAGAGCTTGAGATGCCTTATGAAGCATTCGGTCTCCACCTCGGACAGGATGAGGTAACTGTTGATGGTGATGTTACCGTTTATATCGGTTCACAGCAGCCGGATGAGCGCAGTGCAGAGCTTACAGGAATCAAGCCTGTTGCATTTGAGCTTGACTGCAGAGACGGCAAGATCGTTGTTAAGTAATTAATTGAATCAGGTAATAAAAGAATCGCAGGCGGAGAAATCCACCTGCGATTCTTTTGCATTTTAATAACTTTATTGTTTGGAATCTATTTTCGATGCGGGTATTTGCCCATTTATCTGTTTTGCCGACTTACTTCTTGCTGTCCTTCATTGCTTCAGCATCGGCAGCTTCAGCAGCCATTTCAGCTTCATCATCAAAGATATGTTCATCATCAGCGCCTAAGTTCTCTTCGGGATGAGCTTCGAGATACTGATCCTCAAGCTTTTTGAAGTGCTTGTTGTACAGGCTTGCAGAAATCATAGCAGGTCCTGAAAAGCAGATGCAAAGGAACAGAGGGAAGATCACCATCAAAAAGTACATTCCCGCAAAGGGTACTACAGAAGCAAGAACCATAATGATGGTGCTGGGAAGATGTCTGAAGGAGAATACAAATGCAAACTTCCAAGTCTTTCTGATAGGGTTGGCAAATTTGGCTTGAATGGGAAATACCATAGTGCAAATGATTGCGAATATAGCAACCACAACGAGAAGACCACCGAGAACGTACTTGCCGGTCTCACTCGGATTGGTTAAAAGGAAAAAGAAGTCAAATCCGAAGAAAGCCATAAATACAAGCATTACCAGCCAGATTACAGTAGACTGTTTGAAATTATCTCTGAATGAGTGAAAATACTGAGATGCTATTGAAGATTCCTCACCACGAACTATCTTAAGACAACAATAGTGCATTGCGGTAAATGCTGCTCCGGCAGTGATGACGGGAATACACATCAATATGGTAAGAAGATTGACGATTACGACATCGGCAACCTTGCCCAGAAAATGCATAAGCGGGCTGTCCATATGTAAAAACTTCATATATTAATCCTCCAAATACAAACTGTTATAATCATAATGCGATATGCTAATTATAGCAATTCATATTTTATTAAAGATATCTAAAAATTGCGCGATATAGCATATATGAAGTTGATTTGGTAAGCGATTGATAAAAATTAATTGCCCAGCATACGGTTAACGTCAGTAATATCCTTGCGAGCAGTATTGTAGGCGATAATCGTCATAATTAAGTATGTAACTATGAAGCCGATAATAGTACAGATAAGTGCCTGAGGATATTTCCAAAGCTGCCATATGAAGGTTACGATAGGAATCCATACTACTGAAGTAGAGAGGCAGTAGATGATATTCTGTACTACAAAGCCCAGAGAATCTATTTCATATATAAATGTCATTCCGGAAAACGCAGCACCAAAAATTCCGTAGAGTAAAATATCGACCTCTGTGGCGATGGTCTCGCTGGGAAAATATGAAATGAATTCAGGGGTAAGGGGTGCTATCCTGTGGCCTAGGGCAGTAGAAATAAGCTCGATCAGTGCGAGTATCACAGTCGAGGTGGTGCAGGAAAAAGCAAAGGATTTTAGCATTTTTATCAGATGTTTTTTCATAGTGAATTCCTCATGAAAAAATAGAAAATATTATAGTGACAGGCAATCAGAGGCTTAATGCCTTTTTTAGCTTGGTAACATTTCGTCTTGAAGTGTAGCTTTCACTTCCGTCTGCCATTATTACTTTTATGGTACCGGATATCCCGAGATCTAAGCGCTTTATTTTTTTGATGTTAACTATCTCGGCACGTGATATTCGTATAAAAAGCTTATCATCAAGCTGGGCTTCGAGCTCATACAGCTTTTGCGAGGACTCGAAGCTTCCATCCTTGGTGCGAATGAAAACCTTTTGATTTTCGGCATATACAGCAAAAATATCCCCGGGATACACCGGAACGGTATCTCCGTTCGCGGCCTTCACGGGGAAACCGTTATTGACCAGACGATCGATAGAGGCAATCATGTCTGTAACCTCAGAGGTCATTTTGTTGCTACAGACATGAAGCTCGGTCTCAGTATATTTTTCATTAATGATTGCTTTTATATTCATGATGAATAAGCTTTTCCCATTGAAAGCCGGTGATAACCATGGATGTGTATTTGTTTCAAATGGTCATCAATTATGCATCAGAGTGTCAAATCAATTCTTTCGAAAGATTTAACTGACATTCTGCATGAGATTAACGTTGCTACAATATAGATTATAGCAGAAACAGCAAGAAGTGGCAGTTGAATTTCAAGCATTCCCAAGGGGGTGTTGAGCGCCTCAAGTCCGGGAAGATGATGAAGGGTTTCTGCGATACCGATAATAACAAAGGTCGCAATGCTTGAAGCAAGGAAGGGAATGCCGATTTTGTAGGCATCCTTCCAAAAGCCTCCTACAAAGAAGCAGTTGAATACGGTGAATACAAGAAGAGAAAAACCAAGGGACATAAAATTGGCATTCATCAGCGCGTTGTTTACATAGGGAGCAGCGTTTGACATAAAAAACATTCTGCAGAGGGTAACAGCGGTCATAAGCACAAAGGCAATCAGCTCAAGTACAACAACGAAGATATAGCGAGCTCTTACTACATCGCCCTTTTTAACGGGGAGAAGAGCAGAGTACAGTATGTCGTTGCCCTCGCGAGCGCTCTGGAAGGTATAGAAGATACCCATTGATACGAAAAAGGCAGAGCAAAGAATCGGATAGCCCGGGAAAAAGGTCATAAAAGCTGCTGCAAGGAAAATATAAGAAAGAGCATTTGCAGAAAATTTGAATTCTTTCTTTAATAAGGTTTTCATAGTATTTATTCCTCCTCTTCAATTTCAAGGTGAACCATAATATCTTCAAGAGTAGTGATTGCGGGTGCATAGTCGGCAAGGAAGCTTTCAGTTGATTTGGAAGCAAGTATCTCGCCCTTTTTAATATAGGTAATGTGGTCTGCGCACTTTTCGAGATCGCTGGTGATGTGAGTTGAGAAAAGAATGGTCACGCCCTGCTTGGCAAGCTTCTTAAAAATAATAACCAATTCTTCTCTTGATACCGGATCAAGTCCGCTGGTGGGCTCGTCAAGAATCAATAGCTCTGCTCCGTGAGAAAGTGCAAGAACCAAATGAAATTTAACCTTCATGCCTTCTGAAAGCTGGCATATTTTCTTTGAAGGATCAAGATTAAATTTGTCGAGATAGTGGCTGCATACCGAATCGTTCCAGGTGGGATAGAACATTTTTGTGCATTCGATAATCTGGCCGAGAGTTTTTCTGGGATAGTAATCGGTGCCGCTTGAAGCATATCCGACCTTTTGCTTGATTACATCCTCCGAATTCTTAAATTCCATACCGAAGATTTTGATGGAGCCGCTGTCGGGATGTACAAAGTTTAATATAGATCTGAGAGTGGTACTTTTGCCGGCGCCGTTTCTTCCGACAAAGCCCATAATTGAGCCCTTCTCAATAGAAAAGCTGATATTCTTAAGTGCAAAGCCGGGATAGGTTTTGCAAAGCTCGTTGATTTCTAATACTTTTTCCATATTTGATACCTCACTTTGAATAACTGTTGTTCATGAGGCTACAATAGCAGTTTGTTTTTTGAGATACAAGCAAAGTACAGTGAACGGTATTTTTTGAAAGGTGAGTGGTATTTACGAAAAGAAATAGCAGAATTGTGATATAAAATGAGTGGCAATAGCAACAAGTAACAGTTATAATTTAATAGTAAAATTGAGGGAGGCGGAGAGTGCAGATAATCTGCAAATCTGTTTCCAAAACAAATAAAAAGTGAGGTTATAAAAATGAAGGTTCTTAAGGTTACCGATCCCGAATTCAAAAAGTATGGCCGTGTTATTAATAATGTTGATCTTAGCGAGCTTGTAACCGCTATGGCATCAACTCCCTGCCCTGATGATGTTGTATATGTAGCAGGTGATCCTGCACTTGAGGCACTTGAGGTTTCAAAGAAGATTCAGACCGTATGCTTCGGTGAGCTTCCTATTCAGGTTGGCTACTGCAACGGACACAATCAGAAGCTCAACGCTGTAGAGTATCATCGTTGCTCAGAGCTTAACATCGCTCAGACTGATGCTATTCTTATCGTAGGTATGCAGCAGGATATCGAAGATGATTATACCTATGACACTGCAAAGATGGAGGCATTCCTTCTTCCTGCAGGTACCGGTGTTGAAA